>NZ_JBHMFC010000003.1:0-76355 GCF_042427585.1 Mariniflexile ostreae
GTAAACTGGTTTGGTAGAGGCCCTCATGAAAACTATCAAGATAGAAATACGGCGGCTCTGGTAGGAGATTATAAAGCATCGGTTGAAGAATTGTATTTCCCTTACATCCGTCCACAAGAAAATGGCTACAAAACAGATACACGTTGGGTAACATTTACCAACACAACTGGAAATGGTATAAAAGTAACAGCTACCGATTTAATATCATTTAGTGCTCACCATCAATATAATGATGATTTTGATGCAGGCGACAAAAAACAACAACGTCACACTACCGATATTAAAAAACGTGATTTTGTAAATATTAATATCGATTACAAACAAATGGGTGTTGGTGGCGATAACAGTTGGGGAAGAATGCCTCATGAAACATATCAAATTAAAGCTAATAATTTAAGTTATAGTTACGTCATTGAGGCTGTAACTAATGAATAAGCAATTTCTAATTAAGGTTTAACATATCGAAACCTGATATCAACTGGAAATTTATTCCAAAGGTATAGCGTTCTCCATGAAGCATAATAAAATGTTTCTGGAGAACGCTTAATTTATTATACGATTGGAGTATAGAAGGCAATTAAATAAAAATAATGCCATGAAAGACCAAAAAGACTATTTGATAGTTTTTTTGGAAGGTCTTGAAAAGGTCATAAAAATTTTTAAAAAATAAAAGCACATATGTTCTTGATTTTGATGCAAACACATATCTATATCTCGGTTTTGATAACGATAGGAAGGGGGCATAATAGATGTTGAGTTTATCGATACAAATCGTCCAAGGGTTTTTAAAACTCCTTGTTGTTGAGGTTAGTAAGAGTTTGTGGTTAAGGATTCATTTATTCCTTTTTTAAATAGATGAATTTTCAGAATTTGATTCCCGATTCCCACGTTATGTCTATAATGTTGTTAATATAAAAAGGCCTTTCATGAATAAGAAGAGGTGTTTCAAGTTTAAACTTTTAAAGAGTTTTGAATTCTTTGATTTTGAAATTAAAATATTCTGAAAGTGCATTAATATACTTCAAAATAGGACAATATCTAATGTTAGGGTATAAAGATTGAAGTGGATAACCCTTGTTTTTCAGTTAAAAAAACAGAACACAGCATCCTCTATTTGTTTTCATAAAAAAGCCCCTACAGAAATGTAGAGGCCTAAGTGTATCATTAATTTAGAGTTTTATCCGTTCATGGAGATTAAAAACTCTTCATTATTTCTAGTTTGTCTAAAACGGTCGTTTATAAATTCCATAGCTTCTACAGGGTTCATGTCTGCAAGGTATTTACGCATCACCCACATACGTTGTATGGTGTTCTCATCCAATAATAAGTCATCACGACGCGTGCTTGAAGAAGTAAGGTCGATAGCAGGGAATATTCTACGGTTGGAAATTTTTCTATCCAATTGCAGCTCCATGTTACCAGTTCCTTTAAATTCCTCAAAAATAACCTCGTCCATTTTAGAGCCGGTTTCCGTTAGTGCTGTTGCAATAATGGTTAAAGAGCCTCCATTTTCAATATTTCTTGCTGCACCAAAAAAGCGTTTTGGTTTATGTAGCGCATTGGCATCTACACCACCACTTAATATTTTTCCAGATGCTGGTTGTACGGTATTGTAAGCTCTTGCTAAACGTGTAATAGAGTCTAGAAGAATCACGACATCATGGCCACATTCTACCAAGCGCTTTGCTTTTTCCAATACGATATCTGCAATTTTCACGTGTTCATGTGCTTCTTTATCGAAGGTTGAAGAAATAACCTCGCCACGTACATTACGTTGCATGTCTGTTACCTCTTCAGGACGTTCGTCAATTAAAAGAATCATTAAATAAACTTCAGGATGATTTGCAGCAATAGCATTGGCCACATCCTTTAACAACATGGTTTTACCTGTTTTAGGCTGTGAAACGATCATGCCACGTTGTCCTTTTCCTATAGGAGAAAACAAATCCATAATTCGCGTAGATATGGTGCTTTGTTTTTCTGCAAGGTTAAATTTTTCTGTTGGGAACAACGGTGTTAAGTGTTCGAAGGATACACGATCTCTTACCACTTCTGGTTTTTGCCCATTAATTCTAATCACTTTTATTAAGGGAAAGTATTTTTCACCTTCTTTTGGTGGGCGTACATGTCCTAAAACAGTATCGCCTTTTTTTAAGCCAAATAATCTTATTTGCGATTGTGAAACATAGATGTCATCTGGTGATGATAGGTAGTTGTAATCTGACGAACGTAAAAAGCCATAACCATCTTGCATGATGTCTAAAACCCCTTCACTTTCAATAATAGCATCAAATTCAAAGTCGGGTTCACGGTAGCGATTTCTATTATCTTTATTTCCAGCATCTACTTGTCCGCTTTTTTGATTCTTATGCTGATTCTTTTGGGGGTTGTGTTCCCTTTTTGGATGAGGCTTTGGCGGATTATCGTTTTGTTTTTTCGGTTTGTTCTCTTGCTTTTGTTCTACTTTATTTTGTTGGGGAGTAGGCGGTGTTGCTTTTCTCTCTTGGATACCGCTGTTTTCTGGAGCAACCGTTTTTTCTATGGGTTTAGTAACCTTTTGAACGCGTTGTCTTGGTTTTTTGTCCACTTGTGGTTTGGGCGTTTTGTCCACCTGTGAAGTCGTTTTTTTGTCGACCTCTGGATTAAGCTTTTGTTCTGTTTCCTGGTCTTTGTTTTTGGTGGCTTCGGTAGTTTCCACCACGGAAGTCACAACTTTTGGATCTGTTGCTTGCCGATCTAATATTTGATATACTAAATCTAATTTTTTTAATGAACGATATTTAGGAACGCTCAGTTTTTTTGCAATCTCTTGTAGTTCAGAGAGTTTTTTTTCTTTTAGTTGTGAAATTTCAAACATAAATGTTTATTGGCTATGTGTTTTGAATATAAAATTTGAATAATTCTGAAAAAATAGGTTTTTATAAGAAGAGATAACAACCTATGATATAGGATTGTTATGAATTATTACTGCAATTATACGACTTTATTTTAATTTTAATAAAAGAAACCATTATTTTTGTGTTTTATTTTTAAATATATATATGATACAGCGTATTCAAACCTTATACCTATTATTGGCTGCAGTCGTTTCTGGAGGCCTAATTTTTGTTTTTCATTTATGGATCACGGAAGAAGGTCCCCATGTGTTTGCTAAAGATAATATTACTTTTTTAGCTTTGTTTTTAATTTCGACATTGTTATCTTTGGTGTCTATTTTTATGTATAAAAACAGGAAGTTCCAGTTTGTTTTGGGGCGACTTAACATCATATTGAACTTTATTTTATTAGGATTATTTGTATATCAATCGCTAAATGTATCTGGAGAAACGGCGGTTTCTGAGAAAGGTATTGGGATGCTTCTTCCTATTGTTTCTATCGTGTTATTGGCATTAGCCAATAAGGCCATCAAAAAGGATGAAGAACTTGTAAAATCTGTTGATAGATTGCGATAGACCTAAAATCTTAGTAGTATTAGTGCGTTAAAACCCAAAGTGAGAACTTTGGGTTTTTTTATTTTTATAGGCCTTCAGTGATTTTTTTTAAGAGAGGATGTTCTAACTCTTGGCGAACGGTCTTTTAGTCTTGCAAAGCAAAAACTTTTCGTAATAAATCTGTTGTTCTTGAAGCCGCTTGAGACCTAATGTCTTTTTCTTCAACCGCAATCATCGTATAAACCCCCTTTAGAGCTTCACCCGTAACATAATCTGTTAGATCTGGATTAACATCTGCTGTAAACGGTAAGGAATTGTATTTGTTAATAAGGTTATTCCATATTTGGTCTGCACCTACTTTACTAAAAGAGTTTTTGATAACAGGATTGAACTTGCTATATAAAGCTGTTTCCGTTTTAGAGTTTAAATATTGCGTGGCTGCATCATCATTACCTAAAAGGATGGTTTTGGCATCTGCAAAAGTAATTCCCTTTACGGCATCAACAAATATAGGGGTCGCTTCTTTTACAGCATCTTCAGCAGCTCTATTAAGAACTTTTAAGCCTTCATCTGCCAAATTACCTAATCCTATGTCACGCAGGGCTTTATCTACTTTTTGAAGTTCTTGTGGCAATACAATCTTAACCAATTCATTTTTAAAAAAACCATCTTCTTGTGTTAACTTGGTCACTTGCTTGTCAATACCAAAGTCTAAGGCTTGGCGTAAGGCTGAAGCAATTTCAGTATTGCCAATTCCTCCAGTTTGTTGGGGTAATTGATTAACGACTTGTTGTAGTTCTGCACAAGCACTAAGGTTGAAAATTAAAATAAAGACTAAAATGTTACGAATCATAATGTTTTGAGTTTTGAAATTAAAGTAAATATACCTTTTTATAATAAAAAGAGGGTGTGATATATGGGCTGTAGCGATTATATTAAATAGCTGTATTAAAATCAGGTGCCGTTTTATTCTGTTACACAAATAAAATAGAGCCCAGATTTAGTATATGGTCAATAAAAAATAACCGTTTTATTTTTATAAACCAGAACTTTTCGTTTGATATGTAATTTAATGGCGTTTGCAAGTACTATTTTTTCTAGATCTCTGCCTTTTGCTATTAAATCTTCTATGGTTTGGGTATGGGATATATGGGCAACATCTTGCTCGATAATAGGTCCTGCATCTAATTCTTCGGTAACATAATGACTTGTTGCTCCTATAATTTTAACGCCGCGTTTATATGCAGAATGGTAAGGTTTCGCCCCCACAAAAGCAGGTAAGAAGGAGTGGTGGATGTTTATAATTTTATTTGGGTATTTGGAAATTAAATTATTAGAAACGATTTGCATGTATCGGGCTAATACTATAAAATCGATTTTAAAGGAGTTGAGTAGCTCCAATTGCTTTTGTTCGGCTTCCTCTTTCGTGTCTTTGGTTACTGGAATATGATGAAACGGAATATTAAAACTATCTGCAATGGGTTTTAAATCCATGTGGTTACTAATGATAAAAGGAATCTCAACATGTAGTTCTCCAGAGTTATACCGGCCTAAAATGTCATAAAGGCAATGGTCGAATTTCGAAACGAACAAGGCCATTTTAGGTTTTCTTAAAGAAGAGTAAATGCGCCATTTCATGCCGTATGTCTCAACCAATGTTTTTTTGAATAAGCTCTTAAAGGCTTCTAATGAAAAATGTTCCGAACTGAATTCGCTTTCCAACCGGATAAAGAATATGTCCTGTACCCGGTCTACATGTTGGTCTATATATACAATGTTTCCGTGATTTACAGCAATAAAATTGGTGACAGAAGCAATAATATTGGGACGATCTTTGCAATGAATCAGTATAGTGATTTTATTCATGTTTTTTTAAGCTTGTAAGGGGCCGAAATTAAACTAAATATACGAAACTGCATAATAGAATATTTTTTTAAAAATCTATAAATAAGAGTAGTTTAATTTTAATATGAGGCTATGCCAAGCTCTTTTGGTGTGGTTTCCATTAAAGAGCTATAACTTTATAAACCCATGGTAAAAGTTAAACAAAGGGTTTGCGTTATGCTATTGTGTTATGGAAACCACCAATTAAAGTATTTTTAATCTTTAGAGCAAAATAAGTGTCTGCAACCTATAAATGGAACCCTTTTTTTTAATGGAGACTTCTATAAAAACAGCAATAAAAAGAGTCCGTCCTGTTATGTTAAAACATGAAACGCACTTGTTGAATTCATAAAATTTAATGCATATTGGCCTGTTTTTAATGGGAATAAAGTTTCATTCTTAAAAAAAGTTGAAATCCAATTGATTTTGGCTAATAATTACAATGCAATGGTTAAATTTGAATTTTAAAAGCGCAAATTAAAGTATAGTAATTGATGAGAAAACTCAACGAATTTATTTGGGAAACACACGGCATCCACGCAGGTACAGAGCAAGACCACGTTAAACACGGTATTGACAAGCTGGAAGATATTATTGATAAGGCGATAGAGGCCAAAAACCCTAGTATTACCTTTATAATCCATTCGCCTCGGTTAACGGGTTTTCGTTATATCGCAGAGCGGGACACTAATGTGAAATTTATTAGAGGTAATAGATCATATTTGAACTATCCGAAACGCATCGCTAACCTTCGTGAGAAATATGAGGGCCAAATTAATATTAAGTATGGTGTAGAACTGGAATGGATGGGGCCAGATTTAGGCTTGCAATGGAGCCGCTCTAAAATATTTCAGGCAGAAGACGCCGATTATGTTATTGGCTCGGTTCATTTTGCCCCAGAAGGATTGCCTTATGATGGGTCTAAAGAAGAAGCGTTGGAGTTGTTGAGATTACGGGGCAGCTTAGAGGCATATTGGGAGGGTTATTTTAACGAAATGATCCAGATGATAGAATGCTTTGGCGATATGATCCAGATTATCGGACATATCGATTTGCCAAAGCTAAATGTAGATATGCCAGAGGCTTTAGTAAATTTTGAAACCAGCGCGCATCCTTTAGCCAATAAGTTTAGAACGCTTTTAGAGCTTATTGCCGATCGTAACCTGTCTCTAGACGTGAATATGGCCGGTAAGTTTAAAGGAGTGGGGGTTTACCCTGTTCAGAGTATATTGCGAAGGGCCAATGAGCTTCAAATTCCAGTATGTGTAGGCACAGATACTCATCACGTGCGTTATTATGGCTTAAATTATAAAGAAAGCTTAGAGTATATACAAGAGGCAGGTTACGAAAGTTATGTGAGTTATTCTAAACTTATCCCAGAAAACCGCACCATTTTTGATGATCATGAATTAAAGGTAAAATATACGGTTTTAAATAAAGGGATTGAATTGCTTAACCAAAGATTGGATAATGCACAAAGAAGGATTATCCCAGATTTTTCTTTTGGAGGGTCATTCTCTGAATTTGTAGATATTTATAAAAATGCTACAGGAATGGGAGATTATAATGCCATACGAATTCGGAAATGGGGCAAATCGGTTACGGTAACCAATGAGGTGCCAAAAGGGTCTGATATTAAAGTAAATGGTCTGTTCTCAGAACATTTAGATGAACCGGGCGTAATCTCTTCACTGTTTAACACCTTGGCATCAGAGGGTATAAATGTAGAGACGGCACGGTTAAAATCTAATAACGATGGTACGGCAGTTGCTTTTTTATCCTTAGGAAGTGGTAATCGAAACGTTCAAAGTGCTATAGATTTTATAAAAGGCACCGATACAGGTCTCTTTAATAAATTGATTTATAAAGAAAATGCCGAATTACCAAATTATTATAGAGAAGGGGTGTACTTGTTGGAAATGGATGGTGTGGATTTGAAATTGGCACTTAGCGAAAAGGTCATTCTTACAAAACACCACAATGCTCCAGGGGTTTTATTGATATTGCTCTCGGCTCTGGCTTCAAAACATATTAACATTATAGATTTAAGATTGGGAAAATTAAATGATACAGGATATTCTGCAATAGCAGTAGACGGGGATAGTAATGTGATTAAGGCTTTACTTACGAAGCTAGGTGAGCAATATTACGAAGCCAATTTAATTGAATTCCATAGTATGTAGTAGGAATAAGTATGAGAGAGGTCTGAAAAGTAGTTGAAAAATAGGGGGGGGTGAGCCGAGTGAAACGTCTCAATGAAGTAAATTGTTTTTCAGGCCTTTTCTTTTAATAAATTTTAATCCAAGGCATTTTTGGTCACAAACCAGCGCCAGCCTATAATGGCCATTTGTACTTTTGTTGCTTTTGCTAAATCCAAATGGCGTTTTGAGTAGCTTGGAAGCAGTTTTTTATTAAGCTTTGCTAAAACCTGGAACACTTTCTTTTTCATACTTGCAGATATTCATTTGATAACAAAAATAGGAAAACTTATTTTAGACTTAAAAAGTACGGGTATATAGGGTTTTTAGAAATAATTTGATTGCTTTTAGTTGCAATCTGCATATTTTAAAAAGTATTCCTGTAATCCCGTTTGGAATAAACGTCTATAAGCGGCCTCTATTATCAGATTTAAAAAACGACACTGTAGGGCTTGTCTTTATAAGCTTAAAGGTGTGTTGCTTTATTATGTCATTTTATTTCAATGCTGTTATTCTATAGATGTACAGTTAAAATGGTAGTTTTTTTTTGAGCTATTTTGACTTTTTATAGGGTTTAAAATAGATAAATCAAAAATCGTAAATCGTAAATTCTTATATTATCTTCGCAAAAAAAAAAAATTATGAGTATAGTTTGGGTCGTTCTTGGGTTTATATTGTTGGTTGTAGGGGGGGAGTTTTTGGTTCGTTCTTCAGTAGCGTTATCCTTTAAGTTTAAAATTTCAAAAATGGTTATAGGGATGACTGTCGTCTCTTTTGCTACTTCAGCACCAGAATTGTTAGTGAGTCTTCAGGCAGCTTTGTCTGGGTCTCCGGCCATTGCTATAAATAATGTTGTAGGGTCTAACATTGCAAATATTGGATTGGTATTGGGTATTACGGCTATGGTAAGCGCTATTGCGGTTGACAAATCTTTTTATAAGTTGAATTGGCCTGTAATGATGATTTTTTCTATGGTCCTTTATTATTTCTTAAAAAACGACCATGTGCTTTCTCGTATAGAAGGTCTAATATTGTTTGTTGGAATTGTTGTCTTTCTAATCATATTGATTAAGAATGCGAAAAATGAAGAAATGATTGAAGAGGTTGATGAGTCATTGGCGGTGGTGTCTAATTTTAAAATTATACTTTGGCTGCTTATTGGAGCATCGGCACTTTATTTTGGAAGTGATTGGTTGGTTTTAGGGGCTAAAGATATTGCGCTTTCAATTGGGGTAAGTGAAGCTGTAATTGGTGTGTCGCTTATAGCAATAGGGACTAGTGTTCCTGAATTGGCAGCATCGGTTATTGCTGCTGCAAAACAAGAAAAAGCGATTTCCTTAGGGAATTTAATTGGGTCTAATATTTTTAATATTGCATCGGTCTTGGGGTTAACAGCTATGATAAAGCCTATCCCAGTAACAGAGCCACAAATTCTTAGCAGTGATATGTTTTGGATGCTTGGTTTTGCTTTTCTTTTACTGCCGTTGGCGTTTTTGCCCAAACGCTGGCTAATAGGTAGGGTAAAAGGTTTTTTACTTGTAATAGCTTATGGCGTATTTATGTTTTTGGTTTTTAGTGGAGATAAGTTTTAAACAGAAGAATTTCATAAATTAAAAAGTCCTGCAAATGTCAATTACAGGACTTTTTTATTAAATTATGACTAAAGTTTTTTTTAAATTTTTGCAGAATTAACCGTTTTAATAATTCTACCGGCAATTTTATAAGGATCACCGTTTGAAGCAGGTCTTCTGTCTTCTAGCCAGCCTTTCCAACCTTTTTCTACAGTAGCGATTGGAATACGTATGGAAGCACCACGATCGGAAACTCCATAACTAAAATCATGGATAGACGCGGTTTCATGCTTTCCTGTTAAACGTTGGTCATTATAAGCGCCGTAAACAGCAATATGTTCGGCAGTTAAAGGACGGAAGGCTTCGCATATTTTTTCATAAGTAGCTTTGTCTCCACAAGTTCTTAATGTGGTGTTGGAGAAGTTAGCATGCATACCAGAACCGTTCCAATCGGTGTCGCCAAGGGGTTTTGGATGATATTCAATGTAATAATCATATTTTTCAGTTAGTCTGTCCAGTAAATAACGTGCAATCCAGATTTCATCTCCAGCTTTTTTGGCGCTCTTGGCAAACAATTGAAACTCCCATTGGCCACAAGCCACCTCTTGATTGATTCCTTCAAAGTTTAAGCCCGTAGCGATACATAGATCGGCGTGTTCTTCAACAATTTCACGACCGTGTGTGTTTAAGCCACCAACAGAACAATAGTACATGCCTTGAGGTTTTGGGTAACCGCCTCTAGGGAATCCTAATGGTAATTCTGTTTTAACATCCATGATAAAGTATTCTTGCTCAAAACCAAACCAGAAATCAGTATCATCTTCATCACTAATAGTTGCTCGTCCATTAGAAGGGTGGGGCGTTCCATCTGGGTTCATCACTTCGTTCATTACCAAATACCCGTTAATGCGTTCTGGATCTGGATATATGGCAACCGGTTTTAATATACAGTCAGAAGAGTCTCCAATAGCTTGTCTGGTAGACGATCCATCAAAAGACCAATTTCCTATTTCTTCAAGTGTGCCTTGAAAGTTTTCGTGTTCCTCAACTTTGGTTTTACTTCTCATGTTTTGAGTAGGTTTGTAACCATCCAACCAAATGTATTCTAGTTTAATTTTAGCCATAATGTTTTTTTAAAAATTGAAAATAATTTATACAAATATACGATGTAATGGTTTTTGTTGATTATTTTAAGGGGTGTTTTGATAGTTTTGATGTTTATTTTTGTTTACACCCTATTTTTTTAGGGTGTATTTTAAATATATGTATTATTTTTTTTTAAAAAATCGAAATATTGTTAATAAGAATTTATCCCTTTTTGATAATGCTACAGGTTTACTGTTTATTTTTGCAACTCATTTATAATTAAATATTAAAACATATGGCCATATTAAGATTTCACGCTATTAAAGAATCTCTTGCTTATAATTCAATTACTATCGATGAAACAGAACGTCGCTCAGATTTATTTGGTCGAAACGTGTTTAATGAGAGTTCTATGCGTCAATTTTTGACAAAAGATGCTTTTAAAGGTGTTATGAATGCCATTCAGCATAGTAAAAAAATAGATAGAAATATAGCCGATCAGGTGGCCTCATCGATGAAGGATTGGGCACTTTCAAAAGGTGCTACACATTATTCGCATTGGTTTCAGCCTTTAACAGGGGTTACAGCAGAAAAACATGATGCTTTTTTTGAAACTATTGGAGATGGTGTGGCTATTGAGAAATTTGGAGGAGATCAATTGGTTCAGCAAGAGCCAGATGCATCCAGTTTTCCTAATGGAGGGATAAGGAATACTTTTGAAGCTCGTGGTTATACCGCATGGGATCCAACGTCGCCTGCCTTTATTTATGAAAACACATTATGTATACCCACCATTTTCGTGGCTTATACAGGAGAGGCCTTAGATTATAAAACACCATTGTTAAGAGCATTAAGTGCAATAGATATCGCTGCTACAGATGTGTGTAAATATTTTGATAAAAATGTTAAAAAAGTAACGTCTTCTTTGGGGTGGGAGCAGGAATATTTTTTAGTGGATAAGCTATTGGCTTCTTGTAGACCAGACATTATGTTAACAGGAAGAACGCTTTTGGGGCATTCGCCTGCAAAAGGACAGCAGTTGGATGATCATTATTTTGGATCGATACCAAGAAGAGCGTTGAATTTTATGAGGGATTTAGAAAAGGAATGTATGTTGTTAGGTATCCCTGCAAAAACACGACATAATGAGGTTGCTCCAAACCAGTTTGAGTTGGCGCCTATTTATGAAGAGGCTAATTTAGCAGTAGATCATAACTCGTTATTAATGGATGTTATGGGGCATGTGGCATCAAGGCATAATTTTAAATTGTTACTTCACGAAAAACCTTTTGCCAATATTAATGGTTCGGGAAAACATAATAACTGGTCGCTGTCTACAGATACAGGAGTAAATTTATTGGGACCGGGGAAAACGCCCATGAGCAACCTTCAGTTTTTAACATTTTTTGTAAATACTATTAAAGCAGTACATGAGCATGAAGCGCTTTTAAGGGCTAGTATTGCTACGGCTAGTAATGAGCATAGGTTAGGGGCGAACGAAGCGCCACCGGCCATCATGTCTGTGTTTATTGGAGAGCAACTTACAAAGGTTTTAGAAGAATTGGAAGGTGTTACCAAAGGGAAGCTATCTCCAAAGGAGAAAACAGATCTTAAGCTTAATGTGGTAGGTAAGATACCGTATGTTTTATTGGATAATACCGATAGGAATAGAACGTCTTCTTTTGCTTTTACAGGTAATAAGTTTGAGTTTAGGGCGGTAGGCTCAACGGCGAATTGTGGCAACCCTATGACCATTTTAAATACTATTGTGGCGAAGCAACTAAAAGATTTTAAAATAGAAGTAGATGCTTTAATATTGAAAAAGGGTTTAAAAAAGGACGAAGCCATCTTTAATGTTATTAGAGAGTATATTAAGTCTAGTAGAAATATCCTTTTTGAAGGTAATGGTTATGGTGAAGCGTGGGAGCGAGAAGCAGAAAAAAGAGGGTTGAGCAATCATAAATCGACTCCTGAAGCATTAAAAGCTAAAATCTCTAAAAAAACACTTGCTTTGTTTGAAGAAATGAAGATAATGGGAAAAGTGGAAGCGCAAGCCCGTTATGAGATTGAAGTAGAAACTTATATCATGCATATTCAAATTGAAAGCCGTGTATTAGGGGATATCGCTAGGAATCACGTGGTTCCAACGGCAGTGAAATATCAAAACATATTGATTGAAAATGTTAAAGGCTTAAAAGAAATCTTTGAAGATGGTTATAAAGCTTTGGCAAAAGAACAAATGCTTCTTATTCAAGAAATATCAGGACATATTGAAAGTATAAATGCAAATGTAACTAAAATGACCAATGAGCGTAAAAAGCTTAACGGACTGGCCGATATGGAGATAAAAGCACATGGTTATAACAAGAATGTTAAATCGCTTTTTGATGACATTAGGTACCATTGCGATAAATTGGAGCTGTTGGTGGACGATGAAATTTGGCCGCTAACAAAATATCGCGAGCTATTGTTTACCAGATAGTTTTTAAAACATCTAAAATCCTGCTCTAAAAAGCAGGATTTTTTCATTCAAAGAGGTAAATTTGCAAATCAATTAGAAATTATGAGTCAAGAAGTTTCAAAACGTTATGCCCAACGTGGTGTATCGGCATCAAAAGAAGATGTGCACAATGCTATAAAAAATATAGATAAAGGCTTGTTCCCTAAAGCATTTTGTAAAATTGTTCCAGATTACCTCACTGGAGATGAGGCGTATTGTTTGATCATGCATGCAGATGGGGCGGGTACAAAATCGTCTTTAGCCTATATGTACTGGAAAGAAACAGGCGATATATCTGTATGGAAAGGTATTGCACAAGATGCTTTGATTATGAATATTGACGACCTGCTATGTGTAGGGGCGACAGATAATATTATGTTGTCCTCCACCATTGGACGTAATAAGAATGTGATACCAGGTGAAGTGCTTTCGGCAATTATTAATGGTACAGAGGAGTTGCTGGAGGACCTGAAGTCTTACGGTGTTACCATTCACTCTACTGGAGGCGAAACAGCAGATGTGGGGGATTTGGTGCGTACCATTATTGTAGACTCTACCGTAACGGCAAGAATGAAACGTAGCGATGTAATTGATAATGCCAATATCCAAGCAGGCGATGTTATTGTGGGCTTGGAAAGTTTTGGACAAGCAACTTACGAGAAAGCATATAATGGGGGCATGGGAAGTAACGGGCTAACTTCTGCAAGGCATGATGTGTTTGGTAAGTATTTGGCGAGTAAATACCCTGAAAGCTTTGATGCCGCAGTGCCTGGGGATCTCGTGTATTCTGGAGCTGTTAAGTTAACAGATGCGGTAAAAGATTCGCCTATAGATGCAGGGAAACTGATATTGTCTCCAACACGTACCTATGCGCCTATTATTAAATCTATTTTGTCCAAGTATACAAATGATGTGCTTCATGGTATGGTGCATTGTTCGGGAGGGGCACAAACAAAGATTCTTCATTTTGTGGATCAGTTTCATATAATTAAAGACAATATGTTTCCTATTCCGCCGCTTTTTAAATTAATACAGGAGCAATCTAAAACCGATTGGAAAGAAATGTACCAGGTCTTTAATTGTGGCCATAGAATGGAGCTTTATGTATCCCCAGAAATAGCGGAAGATATTATCAAAATTTCAAAATCATTCCGAGTAAATGCCCAAATTATTGGTAGGGTAGAGCCTTCAGAAAAGAAGAAGCTTACTATTACATCAGAGTTTGGTACGTTTCATTATTAACATTTCTTTTTGTTGTATGGAAACGGAACACTTTTTGATATAAAATCCTTTTTAATATAGTCATAGCATGAGAAAAAGTTTAGTTTTATTAATGTTGTTCTTGGTACAAGGTGTAATGGCACAACCCGATTCTCTTTATATTAAATTCCATCCTGATAAAGAGAAAATGGAAAGACCAGAATGGAAGCAGAAAAATAAGCTGGGCATAGACATAAATGAGGTGGCTTTCGTGAACTGGAGTTCAGGGGGAAGTAATTCTATATCGGGTTTGTTGGGGTATGAATATTCTGCAGATTATAAAGACCCTTTTTTTTATTGGAAGAACAACCTCAATATAAGATATGGTATCAATAAACAAGAGAGTAGGGAGCAAAGAAAAACAGACGATTTATTTGAAATAAACTCAAATCTAGGGTATCAGGCCGATAAATTCTCTTATTGGTTTTATTCGGCACGTCTTAATTTTAAGACCCAATTGACCGATGGTTTTAAATATCCTAATAAAGAAACGGCTATATCGAGACTTATGGCGCCAGGATATTTGTTTTTTGGTGGTGGTATGGAATATGGTAAACAAGTAGACGAACTGTCTTTTTACTTCTCTCCATTAACGCTTAAGGCTACTTTTGTTCTCGATGACGAATTAGCTAATAAAGGGGCGTTTGGTGTAACGCCTGCGGTACTAGACTCGGAAGGGAATGTTGTTGTTAAAGGGGATCAATTAAAAGCTGAAGTGGGAATCCTATTAACAAATAGCTATGAAATGGAAGTGGCACAAAACATTAAAATGAAACATCAGGTAAGCCTCTATTCGGATTATATTAATAATTTTGGAAACGTAGATGTAGATTGGCGAATTGATTTTAACTTTAAGGTCAATAGTTTTGCTAGAGCTACCTTTGGTTCTCATTTAAAATATGACGACGATGTGAAAATATCGGTACCATCAGATGTGGAAGGAGAAAATGAAGATGGGGGCTCGAGAGTGCAATGGAAACAATTTTTAGGGGTTGGTTTTGCTTTTGATTTTTAATTGATCTAAGAAAAAGAAATGTTTTAAAAAATCAATTATAATTTTGGCTAATATTTAATTGTGCTTAAATTCGTCTTTTTATTTAACCCCAGATATATTTTGATTAAGGATTTAGCCTAAGATGAGTAACAATAAATTAGTATGTCTACTATTCATCTTTCTGTTTTTAGGTAATAAAATTATAGCACAGAAAACAGTAACGTCTAGAATACTGGATTTTGAGAAAGCGGAACCTGTACAAGATGTTTCTGTAAGATTAATAAACATCAATAAAGGGGCTTATTCAGATGAAAATGGTGTTTTTACACTCGATAATGTTTCAGATACCGATATTTTGGTTTTATCAAAAATAGGATATGCAACCATTTCTATAACTGTTAGGGATGTGGAAGAAGATGTTTATTTATCTCCAGAATTTAGCGCGTTAAAAGAAGTGGTAATTAGAAGCTTTTCTAGTAGTCAATTGAAAAGAACCGTTCCAGATCAGATTTATTTTTCACAAAAGGATATAGAACGCCTTCCTTTTATTTTAGGGGAGAAAGATGTTATAAAGTTAATTCAATATACCCCAGGGGTACAGCAAGCTACAGAAGGCCAATCTGGACTTTTGGTTCGGGGCGGAAATGGGAGCATGAATTTAACCTTACTGGATAATATATACCTTCATAATACGGCGCATTTAGGGGGGCTTTTTTCTGCAATAAACTCAGATTTCGTGGAGTCTTTAGAGTTTTCCAAAGCTGGATTTGATGCAGCACATGGCGGACGATTGTCTTCTATAACAGATATTAAAACATTGAAAAGTGCCGATACCACCTATTTTGAAGGCAGTATAGGGTTGTTGTCTGCTAAATTAACTGGAAATATAAAATTAAATAAAAAAAACAGTCTATTGGTTTCTGGAAGAAGGACTTACTTAGAGATGTTTAAGCCTTTATTTGGAGATGATAATTCTATTTTGGGTAAGAATAAAAACTATTTTCTGTATGATTTCTTAACCAAACATACTTTAAAGCTTTCAAAAAAAAGCAATATAGAAACAACGCTTTATATGACTCATGATAATTTTAAGGATCAAACCAAAGGAAGAAATAGAAGATTGAAATGGGGAAATGTGTTATTGGGTACAACACTCCGTCACCAGTTTTCTTCTGTTTTAAGTTCTCAGACTACCATTTCAAATAGTTTTTATGAATTTTCTTTTTCAGATAATGATTTTCCTTTTAATTATAATGCGACTAGCACATTTAATGTTTTCAGCTTAAAACATCATTTTTTATGGGATAGATCTGCATATCTTTTAAAAACTGGTGCTGAATATAATAAAAACAAAACACTTCCCAAACAGGTAGAGGCCAGCGTAGACAGTACGCCTCTAGTGGTTTTAAATCAAGAGACCTATCATTATGATGATGTAAGCGTGTTTGGCGACTTAGAGCTTCCTGTTACCGATAAGATAAAGCTTAAAATGGGTTTACGTTGGGCTACTTTTTTTGCAAAAGCTAACGCCTTGCTAGAGGCTAATGTTTTTACTAGCTTGGAACCTAGAATAAGTATTAAATATCAGATTTTAGACGATCAAGCCTTTAAATTTAGTTATCAGAGATTAGAGCAGTTTGTTCATCAGGCGTCAATCAGTTCGTTTAGTTTGCCTGCCGATTTTTTTGTGATAAGCTCTAATACATTGCGCCCACAAGCGGTAAATCAAGTGAGTTTGGGGTATGCGTATGAGGAAAATGGATTGCAAATAAATAGTGGGCTGTATTTTAAAAACGTTTCTCATTATACAGAATTTGAAAATGGTTCAGTTAATAATCTGTTTTCAAATAACATATATAACGATATTTTAACTGGAAAATTTAATTCTTATGGATTAGAGGTTAGTGTGAATAAAAAAGTGAACAGCCTTACGGTTCAGGGTGCTATAACCTTATCTAAAACGCGTGCTCAGTTTGATGGCATAAATCAGGGCAACTATTTTCCAGCAACTTTTGATAGGCCTATAAATATCAATACGATTATGCATTATAGACTGAATAATAGGCTAGAGTTAGGGGCGTTGTTTTTGTTTACCAGTGGGCAAAACTATACAAGACCCCTGGATATAAGAGTTATAGACGAGAAGCCGATACTTAATTTTGGAGCTAAAAATGGAGCGAGATTTCCTAATTATCACCGATTGGATTTGTCGTGTACTTATGCTTTTAAAAAGAAAGAGCGATGGAGTTCAAAATTAAATCTAACGTTATATAATGTTTATAATAATAAAAATCCATTTCAAATTTACTTCACTACAGAGGGCGCTGCAGATGATACATTTATAGAAATTACAGAAAACAAGGATACGCTGTTTCCTTTTTTGCCTACTGTGAATTGGGTGTTTTCTTTTTAAATTAAAATTTATATGAAGAAATTTCTTTTTGTATGTATGCTAATTTGCAGTTGTACAGACTATGATACTGAAACTTGGAACTCGGATAGCCTTACTGTGGAAGGACAAATAGAAACAGATAAATTTGCTGTAATTCGCTTAACTAATAGTTTGCCATTTAAAGGGATTATAGATTCTATGGAAGTAGCAAAATCTATGGAGACCAAAGCTAAAGTAGAACTTTTTGATGGTGAGCACACCGAAATTCTAACTTTAAAACGCGATGATTCTAGTTTTCCTTTTTTGTATTATAGAAGTAACATTATAAAAGGCGAAATAGGAAAAGAATACCAGTTATCTATAAGTATTAGGGGGAAAGAGTTTTTATCTAAAACAACCGTTCCGGAAAAGGCCAATGTGCTGGATATTGGTTTTTCTGAATGGACTGAAGATGGTATTGTGTTTCCGGACTTTAAGGATATAAAGATAATTATTGATAATAAAACTTTAAAAAACAAATATTTTAAAATTCTTATTAAAAATGAAAAGGAAAATAAATTTGAATTTGCACGCCCTTTTATATTTAATACAGAAAATATTTATACAGAAAATTTCCCTGTAGTTGTATCATATGTAAAATTTGATGATGATGGCAAAAAAGAGAATCAGCTAAGAGTTGGAGAAATTATCGAGCTAAAGATTGTCGCTATTACAAAAGCGCAATTCGATTTCTGGAAATCTGTTAAAGGAGACGCTACGAGTCTTTTGGAAGGGGCTTCTTTAGCAAATCAGGTACCAACAAACATAAGCAATGGGGCGTTTGGTTATTGGTCGGGAGAAAACGCGGTGTCTTATAGGGTTCAAATACCTTAAAAAAAAGACTATCTTATACATGGTATAAGATAGTCTTTTTCAGATTAGCTTTAAGACGGACTATCTATCTTAAAGCAGTTTTTTAATTAGTCTAAAGAAATTCCACCAAAAAGGTTTTCGTATGCTTCAAAAACAGTATCAAATTTGTTTTCAATGCTTGTAAAAGAACCGTCGATATAGGTGTCAAAATCGTTTGTAGTGCCGTCTTCAAATAAAAATCTTACATTAACGCTATCTTCGGTTACTTCTCTTTCTTCGTATTGTCCTGTATTTGTATTGTAGAAATAGTTCGTATACGTGATTTGGTCTTTGTAAAATTCGCTTTTTGCAATAGATTTGGTATTAATGCTTAGCTCTGCATAGATATTGCTGTTTAATAAATCAATTTGTTCATTAATAGATAATGATTTGTTAGAATCAAAATTAGTGTCTTTGGCATTTACTTGCAAGACAGCGTTTAAAAACTCAAATGAGATATCTGCATGGTCAACAATGTCTTCTATTTCTCCGTTTTCGTTATTAAAATCGCCATTAGCGGTATAGTTGTATCCAATAATGGTTTCACTTCCTATTTTAAAATTAAAGGATTGTGTTATAGATTGATTGTTTTTATTGGTATACACAGTCGTAAAGGCGAAATCTGCAATAGTTGTGGTGTTGCTAATTTTGACTGGAATTAATTGTCCATTTTGAAATGTAGCAGAATATTCTTGAGAAAAAACTACTATATTATCTATTTTTAGGTTTGCTTTTATTAAAGTAGGCAGTTCTTCGTTATTGTTGCTTCCAGCAAAAGAGGTGTTAAAATCGGTAAAGCTGAAAATAGCATGTTTTCCGTTGTTATAATGTATGTGGTAAATGATGTCGTCGCTATCGCCGGTTCTTTCAAACTCCTCAGTATTAGCATTCCACTCGTAGGTGCCTTTTTCTTCATTAAACTCGTCTAAGAGTGTTGGTTCAGATAGGATAGTGATGGCTTGTTTGGCACTAAAAGCAGCAAGACCTTGGGTAGAGGCTTGTGCTTCCGATATGTTTGATATGGTGTTAAGTGAGGTTTTTTTAAAAGTATTGGATTTAGAACTATTTGAAGGCTTAAGGTATTCGGCTAACTCAATTATTTCTTCTAAAGCATCACTGTCTTTAAAATTATCGATTTTTTCCAGTAATAGAACGGTGTTGTCTTCTAATTGTTTTTTACCTTCTTCTACGCTTAAAGTTCCCGTAATTTCGTCTTTCGGGCTGTCATCTTTGCTGCATGAGTAGGTGGTTAGTAGGGTTAAGCATAAAGATAGGGCATAAATTGTTTTCATTTTTATTTTATTTTTAGTTTGGCCAAAGATACATTATTTTTATAATTGATCCTGAAAAAGCCTCTGTGATTGTAGTTTTATTCAACACGTTTTGAGGGGCTAGTCTTTCTGTTGAAATGGTCGTCTTTTTATTTATATTTTTTAAACCATAAGGGAGTGTTTTTATGCTTAAAAAACAAATGAATTTATCCTGATTGATAGATTATTAAGGGTTAATTATAAGCTGTCTGGCTTAATTTTTTCAAATAAATGAGTGTTGGTTTGTTTTAAAAACTTGTGAACTTTATGCTGTTCACAAGTTTTTATTTTACTGATAATTAGTGTTTTGTGTTTTTTGTATGAAAACTTTGTGGTTTTAATTATGTTCTAAGTTGTTTATTTTTTTGTTTCTTTGCATATTAAAGCTAATTTAAAATAGTTTCTGATAATGAAAATAGATTTTACCAAAACCCCTCCTAAAACATATACTCAGGAAGAAGCGTTTGCTGCTGCCTTAGCTTATTTTAAAAACGATGATTTAGCTGCACGCGTATGGCTAAATAAGTATGCGCTTAAAGATTCTGATGGGAATATTTATGAGTTGACTCCAGATGATATGCATCGCCGTATTGCTAAAGAATTGGCAAGAGTTGAACTTAAATATGCAAACCCATTTACTGAAGACGATTTTTTTAACCTTATAAAAGATTTCAAGTACATTGTGCCGCAAGGCAGTCCAATGGCAGGTATTGGAAATCCTTTCCAGATTGCTTCCTTGTCCAATTGTTTTGTTATTGGAAACTCAGGGGAGTCAGATTCCTATGGAGGCGTTATGAAAATCGATCAAGAGCAAGTGCAGCTCATGAAACGTCGTGGCGGGGTGGGACATGACTTGTCGCACATTCGTCCTAAAGGGTCTGCTGTTAAAAACTCTGCATTAACATCAACCGGTATCGTGCCTTTTATGGAGCGCTATTCGAACTCAACTAGAGAAGTAGCGCAAGATGGTAGACGGGGAGCACTTATGCTTTCTGTTTCTATCAACCATCCGGACTCAGAAGACTTTATAAATGCAAAATTAGAGCAAGGAAAAGTTACGGGGGCCAACGTATCTGTAAGAATTGATGATGGCTTTATGGAAGCGGTTAAAAATAAAACACCATACACTCAAAAATACCCTGTCTTTAGTGCCCAACCTAAAGTTTCTAGGTCTATTGATGCCAATACGCTTTGGGAAAAAATCGTACATAATGCATGGCAATCTGCAGAACCAGGCATCTTGTTTTGGGATACTATAATAAATGAGTCTATCCCAGATTGCTATGCCGATTTAGGGTATAAAACGGTGTCTACCAATCCATGTGGCGAAATTCCATTGTGTCCTTATGATTCATGTCGTTTGTTAGCTATAAACCTGTTTTCGTATGTGGATAATCCTTTTACAAAACAGGCTGCCTTTGATTTTAAATTATTTAAAAAACATATTGCAGCAGCACAACGGATTATGGATAATATTATTGATTTAGAATTAGAGAAAATCGATAATATTTTGCAAAAAATTGCTGCCGATCCAGAATTGGATGAGGTGAAGGCCACAGAACGTAATTTATGGTTAAATATCCAGAGGAAAGCCGAAGAAGGGCGCAGAACAGGTATTGGCATAACGGCTGAAGGCGACATGCTTGCGGCTATGGGCATCCAGTATGGTAGTGAGGAAGGAAACGCCTTTGCTTTAGAGGTGCATAAAACCATAGCTATTGAAGCTTATCGTGGCTCTGTACACTTAGCCAAAGAGCGTGGTGCGTTTTCCATTTTTGATGCCGCACGTGAAAAAGACAATCCTTTTATTCAGCGTTTAAAAGAGGCAGACGGAAAGCTTTATTACGACATGCTAGAACATGGTAGAAGAAATATAGCCCTGTTAACTATTGCGCCTACAGGAACAACAAGTTTAATGACGCAAACAACCTCGGGGATAGAACCTGTGTTTATGCCGGTATATAAACGGAGAAGGAAAGTGAATCCTAATGATCAAGAGGCTCGGGTCGATTTTGTTGATGAATTGGGAGATTCTTGGGAAGAATACGTCGTGTTTCATCATAAGTTTAAAATGTGGATGGACGTGAACGGCATGGATAGTTCAAAAAATTATTCGCAAAACGAAATTGACGAATTGATTAAAAAGTCGCCTTATTTTAAAGCAACGTCTAACGATGTGGATTGGATGAGTAAGGTGAGCATGCAAGGGGCTATCCAAAAATGGGTAGACCATTCCATTAGCGTAACCATCAACTTGCCTCATGATGTTTCTGAAGAATTAGTGGGCGATTTGTATATGAAAGCATGGGAAGTAGGTTGTAAAGGGGTAACGGTATATAGAGATGGTTCGCGTTCTGGAGTTTTGATTTCTAATGAAGAAAAAAAAGAGGATAAGCCTCAGGGCATTTTAACATCGTTCCCAACAAAACGGCCACAAACCTTAGAGGCCAATGTGGTGCGTTTTCAAAATAATAAAGAGAAATGGATTGCATTTGTTGGCTTAATTGACGACAAACCTTATGAAGTTTTTACAGGATTGACCGATGATGAAGATGGTATTTTAATTCCGAGATGGGTAAATAAGGGCTTGATTATAAAAAATAAAAATGAAGACGGCAGTACGCGATATGACTTTCAATATAAAAATAGAAGAGGGTATAAAACGACTATTGAAGGCTTGTCGCATAAATTTAATCCAGAATTTTGGAATTATGCTAAACTAATCTCCAGCACCTTGCGCCATGGTATGCCTATTGATAAAATTGTAGACCTGATTAATAGCTTGCAGCTAGATACCGAGTCGATAAATACTTGGAAAAACGGTGTTGTACGTGCTTTAAAACATTATGTAGAAGATGGTACTAAAGCAAAAGGGCAACAGTGCGACAGTTGTAAATCGCAAAATTTAATCTATCAAGAAGGTTGTTTAACCTGCAAGGACTGCGGTTCTTCAAAATGTGGGTAAATAGGCACTTGAGCAAAATAATGTTCAAAAGGAGGTTGGCTTTTTAGGCTGGCCTCCTTTTTTTTGTTGATGTTTGAAAAGAAGACTTTATTTGAATATATTAAAAATCCATAAATTATCGTATTTTTGAGTCCCAATTTAAAAAAGTAGATGTTAGATAAATTACAGATAGTAAAGCAGCGTTTTGATGAGGTTAGCGATTTGATTATCCAGCCTGATATCATGACGGATCAAAAGCGTTATATAGAACTCAATAGAGAATACAAAGACTTGCGTGCCCTTATGGATAAGCGTGAGCTGTATATGGCGTTTAAGGATAATTTGGAAGAAGCTGAAGCTATTATTGCCGACGGTAGTGATGCGGAAATGGTGGATATGGCAAAGATGCAATACGACGAGGCTAAGGAAGGTATCCCTAAATTGGAAGAGGAGATAAAAATGCTCTTAATCCCTAAAGATCCTGAAGATTCTAAAAATGCAGTAGTAGAATTGCGTGCTGGAACAGGAGGAGACGAGGCTAGTATATTTGCTGGTGATTTATTCAGAATGTACAGTAAATATTGCGAAAGTAAGGGATGGAAGGTCGATACTGTAGATTTTAGTGAAGGAACAAACGGCGGATTTAAAGAAATTCAATTTGAGGTTTCAGGAGAAAATGTTTACGGAACTTTAAAGTTCGAGGCGGGTGTACACCGTGTGCAACGTGTGCCACAAACAGAAACACAAGGACGTGTGCATACTAGTGCTGCTACTGTAATGGTGTTTCCAGAAGCTGAAGAGTTTGATGTGGAAATAAACCCTAAAGATGTTCGGATTGATTATTTCTGTTCCTCAGGACCTGGTGGGCAATCGGTAAACACTACTTATTCGGCAGTTCGATTAACCCACACACCAACAGGCTTGGTGGCGCAATGTCAAGATCAAAAATCGCAACATAAAAATAAGGAAAAAGCTTTTAAGGTTTTGCGTTCTCGTTTATACGAAATGGAATTGGCTAAAAAGAATGAGGCAGATGCTGCCAAACGGGGAAGTATGGTGTCTTCTGGAGATAGAAGTGCTAAAATTAGAACCTATAATTATTCACAAGGACGTGTTACCGATCATAGAATAGGTTTAACGCTTTATGATCTTTCAAATATTGTTAATGGCGACATCCAAAGGATTATCGATGAATTGCAATTGGCAGAAAACACCGAGAAGCTAAAGGCGAATACAGATATGATTTAATAGGCTCCTATTTGTAGGAGAGTGAATTTTTTGCATTCAAATTTAAAACAGTTAATAATGGATTCCTTTCCCTGTAATACTTAGGATGTATTGGAACAGCAAAGCATAAGACGTGACAACAGACCAGCTTATCTTACAGATAAAACAAAAAAAATCCTTTCTCTGTATTGGATTGGATGTGGATTTAGATAAAATTCCACAGCACCTTCTAAAAGAAGAGGATCCCATTTTTGCTTTCAATAAGGCGATAATCGATGCTACTCACCATTTATGTGTGGCCTATAAGCCTAACACTGCATTTTATGAGGCCTATGGAATTAGAGGATGGAAAGCTTTGGAAAAAACGATTGCATATCTAAATGAAAAGCATCCAGAAATTTTTACCATTGCAGATGCCAAGCGTGGCGATATTGGTAATACGAGTACTATGTATGCTAAAGCGTTTTTCGAGGATTTAGCTTTCGATTCTGTTACTGTGGCTCCTTATATGGGCAAAGATTCTGTAGAGCCTTTTTTGGCCTTTAAGAATAAACATACTATTTTGTTGGCTTTAACCTCAAATAAAGGCGCATTTGATTTTCAGACGCAAGAAGTTGATGGAAAGGAATTATATAAGCATGTGCTAGAAACATCAAAACGTTGGAAAAATTCTCAAAATTTAATGTATGTAGTTGGAGCAACCAAAGCAGAGTATTTAGCAGAGATTAGAAAAATTATTCCTGAGGCTTTTTTATTGGTACCTGGAGTTGGTGCTCAAGGTGGTAATCTGCAAGAGGTATGTAAATATGGGAGGACTGCAAATATAGGTTTGCTTATTAATTCTTCACGAGGTATTATTTACGCTTCTAAAAATGAAGACTTTGCAAAAGCTGCAGCTTTAAATGCAGAAGCGCTTCAAAAAGAAATGGCGGCAATCATGAGCCGTTAGTATGTGGGCCACTAATTCTTTAAATAGTTGTTTTGTGAAACCACTACGTTGTGCTGGTAATAAAGTAAAGTGACTTCTTTTGCCTATTCTATTTGACGGTTCTTTACTTAAAATCAATATTTGTTTGATAGGTTTTTCGCATTTCAAAAAGTTAAAATGTTTCTAAATCAAGACTTTACATATAGTTTAGCTTGGCGACTTCTGTATTTCCGTTCAAAACTAGTGTTGATATTTTTTAAATATGTATGGTAATTGTATAACGTATAATAAAACTATTGTAATGCTGTTAGCGCTATAAGCTTGTACCTTGCGTTTATAAATTAATTAACACTATAACCATGAAAAACGTAATATTTATTCTAACGAGTTTTGCTATTTTAGTAGGGGTAAGCTGTCGTGAAGAAAAAACAAAAACAGAAAAAATTATTATAGAAAAACAAGTTGAAACGCCTAAGCCAGAGAATAGCGATGGTACGTCCTTTAGCATAGATAAGGAAGGTGTAGAGTTTTCTAATAAGAAAGGAGATAAGAAAACAGAAATCAATATTAATTAGAGTTTATAAACTCATCAATTTTAAATAAAACCCCTGATAGATATGATATCTATCAGGGGTTTTTTATGGAATTCTTTTTTACAGTAAAGATTTTTCTAATCTTCAACCAAAACCCAATCGCCACTTTGCAATAAAGGTTCAGCTTGTTTATATTTCACTGTTTTATTTTCTCCTTTCATAACATGTTTTATGGTAACCCGATCATTACGGCCAATTTTAGGGCGATCGCGTACAATGGTTTCTACCACCTCATGCTGTTGTTGCGTGTTGCCTGCAGCTCTGTTTTGTGCAGAACGCTCATCCAGATTAGGAATTTCGTCTTTTTGTGTTTGTAAATTTTCTTTTTTAGGGGTTTGTTTCGCTTCTTGTATCGTGTTTTGTGTTTCTTGAGGCAATTCCCCTTTAAACAAGAAAGAGATAACCTCCTTATTTACTTGGTCAATCATACCTTTAAACAGTTCAAAAGCTTCAAACTTATAAATAAGTAATGGATCCTTTTGCTCATGTACGGCCAGCTGTACTGATTGCTTTAGCTCGTCCATTTTACGTAAATGCGTTTTCCAGGCATCATCTATAATAGCGAGCGTAATATTCTTTTCAAAATCTGTTATTAATTGTTTTCCATTGGTTTCGTAAGCTTTTTCAAGATCGGTAACTACATTAAGGGTTTTAATGCCATCTGTAAAAGGAACCACAATACGTTTAAATTTATCGCGCTGTGTTTCATATACGTTTTTAATCACAGGAAAAGCTATGTCTGCATTACGTGCCATTTTTGTTTTGTAATGTTCGAATGCAGCTTTGTAAATTTTAGAAGTGATGTCTTGTGCCGATAATTTACCAAATTCGGCTTGGGTAATAGGCGAGCTCATAGAGAAATAACGAATTAATTCAAATTCGAAATTTTTATAATCATTAGCACCTTTGTTGGTATCTGAAATGCCTTCGGAAGTATCAAAAATCATGTTTGCTAAATCTACTCGCAGACGTTCTCCGTGCAAAGCATGACGACGACGCTTGTAAACTACCTCACGTTGCGCATTCATAACATCATCATATTCCAATAATCGTTTACGAACACCAAAGTTGTTTTCCTCTACTTTTTTCTGTGCACGTTCAATGGATTTTGAAATCATAGAGTGTTGGATGACTTCGCCTTCCTTCAATCCCATTTTATCCATCATTTTTGCAATACGTTCGCTACCAAATAAACGCATTAAATTATCTTCCAATGACACGTAAAATTGCGAGCTTCCTGGATCCCCCTGACGACCGGCACGACCACGTAACTGTCTATCTACACGACGCGAGTCATGGCGTTCTGTACCTACAATAGCCAAACCACCTGCTTTTTTAACAGCTGCAGATAATTTAATATCGGTACCACGTCCTGCCATATTGGTGGCAATGGTTACCTGTCCTGAATTCCCTGCTTCGGCAACAATATCTGCTTCTTTTTTATGTTGTTTAGCATTTAATACGTTGTGCGAAATTTTTCTTAGCGTCAACATTTTACCTAAAAGTTCACTAATTTCAACAGATGTTGTTCCTATAAGTACAGGGCGTCCTGCTTGCGATAATTGTGTAACTTCATCAATAACAGCATTGTATTTTTCTCGCTTGGTCTTAAATACCAAATCCTCTCTGTCATGTCGAGCAATGGGGTGATTGGTAGGGATTTCAACCACGTCCAATTTGTATATTTCCCAAAACTCACCTGCTTCTGTTACCGCTGTTCCTGTCATACCAGATAGCTTACGGTACATTCTGAAGTAATTTTGAAGTGTTACCGTAGCAAAAGTTTGGGTTGCATCTTCAATTTTCACATTTTCCTTGGCCTCTATTGCTTGATGAAGCCCGTCGCTATAACGACGCCCGTCCATAATACGTCCGGTTTGTTCATCTACAATCATAACTTTATTATCCATTACCACATACTGGGTGTCTTTTTCAAATAAAGCATAGGCTTTTAATAATTGATTTAGAGTATGGATACGCTCCGATTTTACACCAAATTCTTTAAATAGTTCTTCTTTAAGATTGGCTTCTTCTTCAGCAGAGAGCCCTTGTGCTTCAATTTTTCCAATTTCGATGCCTATTTCTGGCATTACGAAAAAGTTCGGATTATCTTTTCCGGAAAGGTATTCAATCCCTTTATCGGTAAGTTCTATTTGATTGTTTTTTTCTTCAATAACATAGTACAGCTCCGCATCGATTTTTGGCATTTCGCGGTTGTTGTCCTGCATATAGTGATTTTCTGTTTTTTGGAGTAATTGTTTTACACCATCTTCAGATAAAAACTTAATCAGTGCTTTATTTTTTGGAATACCACGATAGACACGAAGCAATTGGAATCCACCTTCTTTGGTATCTCCTTCATGGATTAATTTTTTAGCTTCTGCTAAAACACCAGTTAAATATTTACGTTGTACGTTAACAATATCATCAACTTTAGGCTTTAGCTCATTGAACTCGTGGCGTTCTCCTTGTGGAATCGGGCCAGATATAATCAATGGGGTACGTGCATCATCTACTAAAACGGAATCCACCTCATCCACTATGGCGAAATGATGTGGGCGTTGCACTAAGTCTTCAGGAGAATGTGACATGTTATCGCGTAGATAATCAAAACCAAATTCGTTATTAGTCCCATAAGTGATATCGGCATTATAAGCTTTTATACGTTCTGGTGAGTTTGGTCTGTGGTAATCAATACAATCTACAGTTAAGCCATGAAATTGAAAAATAGGGGCCATCCATGCACTATCACGTTTGGCCAAATAGTCGTTAACAGTTACTAGATGTACACCTTTTCCAGATAAAGCATTTAAGTACATGGGTAAGGTAGCAACCAAGGTTTTACCTTCACCTGTTTGCATTTCGGCAATTTTACCTTGATGCATTGCAACACCTCCAATAAGTTGTACATCGTAATGTACCATATCCCAAGTAATGGGTTTTCCTGCGGCATCCCAAGAGTTTGACCATGTAGCTTGATCGCCATTTAGGGTTACATACTCTTTTGTTCCCGACAATTCTCTATCGAAAGACGATGCAGAGACGGTAATGGAAGTGTTGTTGGTAAAACGTTTTGCTGTTTCCTTAATTACAGCAAATGCTTCTGGTAAAATAGTATTTAAAACATCTTCGGTTTTAGTATAAGCGTCGTCTTTTAATTTATCGACGCTTTGATAGATGTCCTCCCGTCTATCAATATCTTCTGTATTTTCCGCTTCAGTTAGTAGCTTCGCTATTTCGTCGTTAATAGGTTGGATGGCTTTGGCGATAGTAGCTTTAAACTCGGCTGTTTTAGCTCTTAACTCGTCATGAGAAAGGTTAGAAATACTACTCTCTACGGCTTTAATCTTCTCAACAATGGGAGTGATGGCCTGTATATCTTGTTTCGATTTGTCTCCTACAAATATTTTTAAGACCGAATTTAAAAAATTCATGCGTATATGTTTTATGTTTTAACTAGGAATATCCTAGATGTTTTTGTTTTTAAATATGATCAAAGATACGTTTTGTTGTGATTTTATAAAGATTTGGGTACAAAAAAAAGCCTCAAATCGAGACTTTTTTTAATTTCTTTATGCTTTATTAATATTCATCCTCATTCCAGAGGTAGTCTTCATCTGTTGGGTAATCCGACCAAATCTCCTCAATGGAGTCATAAGAGTCGCCTTCATCTTCAATAGACTGTAGATTCTCTACAACTTCAAGCGGTGCGCCTGTTCTAATTGCATAATCTATAAGTTCGTCTTTTGTTGCTGGCCAAGGCGCATCACTTAAATAAGATGCTAATTCTAAAGTCCAATACATGTTTTTGTGCGTTTAATTTTTTGCAAAAATAAAATTTTTGTTTAAACACACAAGGAAAAAATGAATTATTTAATCATTAATTTTAAGAACGTTTTTTTTTTACGATAAACAAGCTAAAGTTATGCTAGTTAAAGCATTGATTTCACTAAGAAATAAAGCCTTTAAAGTATTCCAAGAGTAGGTTTAACTTTTTTCTGGAATCCACTTTATTTCCGCAGCTTGTAAGTCGTAAGTCAACTTTCGTGCCAATACAAAAAGATAATCGGAAAGGCGGTTTAAATAAGTTAATGCCTCGGGCTCAAAAGGCTCTAAATCATTCAGTGCAGAAGCCAAACGTTCTGCCCTTCGGCACACACAACGCGCAATATGACAGAATGACACGGTTTGGTGCCCTCCTGGTAATACAAAGTGTGTCATTGGTGGTAAAACTTCATTCATGGTGTCTATCTCTCGTTCCAGTTTCTCTATGTTTTCAGTAGTGATTTTAGCAATATTTAAGCGTTCTTTTCCATTTTTTAAAATGGCTTTTTGGGGATCGGTCGCTAAAATAGCGCCTATTATGAATAGCCTGTCTTGAATATGTATAATTAAATCTTTGTAATCTTGGTGAATGTTTTGGTCGCGTATTAATCCTAAATGTGAATTCAATTCATCTATGGTGCCATAACTTTCAATACGGATATGGTGTTTGGGTACGCGTGTACCGCCAAATAATGCCGTGGTGCCTTTATCGCCGGTTTTGGTGTAAATTTTCATGTCAGTTTTTTTTGCCAGTTGTACATTACTGTATCATATTTAATTTACGATAGTAATATGGTACATTTGTTTTATCTGACGAAGTTAAAAGTTAAAATTTACATGCTAAAGATTTTTCTTTTGAATTGATTAATACTCTTTTAATTATTACAATACAATCCTACTTTATAGAAGTCTGTATGGATTTGGAACAGCTGTTTTTATTTGAGTTGTATCTCTTTATTGATTTGTCGCATCAAATTCTAATTTTAAAAAAACAGCTCGTTATCTTTTTATGTGATGCCTCTGTTTTTAAATTTTAGACGATTAGGCGCCATGTGTGTTTTATAGACTTAAGCTATTTGTTAAAGGGATATGGTTTAATGACAAATTAATATGTTTTTAACACAATGCCGATAAAAACGCTATTTTTGCCCTTATAGATTTTTAACCAAGACTACAATTATGAAAAAAATTACTTTAACTAGTTTGTTTCTTTTAAGCATTTTTTGTGCTCAGGCACAGTCGTATATCGGTTACCTTAGCGATAATTACAGTGGCGTAAACAGTGTGATTTCAAACCCAGCAAATATTGCAGATTCTCGTTTTAAAGTGGATATCAATTTGGCGGGCGTTAGTGCATTTGGCGGTAATGATTATTATGGTGTGAACATTATGGATGCTATTAAATCCGATTATGATTTTGACCTGAGTGCAAAAAAACACCCTTCTTCAGATAATAATATAGGACTTAATGTGGATATCATGGGGCCGTCATTTATGTTTAACCTGAATGAAAAGAGCTCTTTAGCCATTTTTACTAGAGCGCGCTCTTTTGTTAATATAAATGAAATTAATGGAGAGGCAATTGATGCTATTGATAATGACAATTCAGACGATTTTAATTTCAATGAAGGTGATTTTAACGCCATTGGTCATGCTTGGGCAGAGTTAGGGGTAACGTATGCCAGAGTGTTGATGAACAAAGATGAACACTTTTTAAAAGGAGGGCTTACTTTAAAATATTTACAAGGTGTTGGAAGCGCTTATGCTGTAGGGAAGAACCTTACAGTTGATTACGATGCTGATGGTACCCTTTTAGGAGGGGGGCAAACTACAGGGCGACTAACCTCTACAGGAGAGGTGTCTTACGGTCGGTTTGATGAGTTTGATAATGATAATTACGATTATGATCTTCCAGATGCTACAGGATTTGGAGCAGATTTAGGTTTTGTTTATGAATGGCGACCAAACCATGCTGATTATACTACGAGTAACGCAGATGGTTCTTCTTACACACATAAGCATGAAAATAAGTATAAATTGAAAATAGGGCTGTCTTTAACAGATTTAGGACAAATTAAATACAAAAACGGATTAGAGGAAGTTTTTGATGTTACTAATACTGTAAGTGAAGATGATATCGATAGTGAAGACGATGTTAATGGTATTTTGAATAATTTATATACCTTAACAAGCTCCAAAATAGGTTATAAAGCTAATTTACCAACGGCATTGCATTTTAATGCCGATTGGAGTTTTAGCAAAAGGTTTTATGTGAATTTGAATACCGACTTTTCACTTGTTTCAAAAACAAAAACAACAGCTAGTCATATTTCAAACGTCGTATCGTTAACGCCTCGTTTTGAAAGTAAGTGGTTTAGTTTTTATATTCCTGCTAGTATTATAGAGCATAATGGTTTTCAGGTTGGAGCAGGTTTACGAGCTGGACCGTTATACATTGGCTCAGGATCGGTGTTATCTGTTTTATCGGGTGACGATAGCCAAGGGGCAGACGTATATGCTGGTTTGAAAATTCCTATTTATCAAGGAAAACCAAGAGATAGGGATAATGATGGTGTTATTGATAAACTGGATTTGTGTCCAAAAGAATCAGGCCCTCTGGAAAACAATGGATGCCCGTGGGGAGACAAAGATGGTGATACGGTATTAGATCATGTCGATGAGTGTCCGGATCAAGCTGGTCCTGTAGAGGACAACGGTTGCCCTTGGGGAGACAAAGATGGTGACACGGTGTTAGACAATATAGATAAGTGCCCAGAAGTTGCAGGTCCAATAGAAAACTATGGTTGTCCATGGCCCGATACGGATGGCGATTCGGTACCAGATAAAGACGATGAGTGCCCAGAAGAAGCAGGTACAGTTGCCAATAACGGATGTCCTGAAGTCGTTGTTGTTGAAGCACCTGTAGTTACAGAAGAGGTTCAAAAGACTTTAAATAGCTACGCTAAAACAATTTTGTTTAATACTGGAAAATCGACTATAAGATCGGTATCTAATGGTGTTTTAAAAGATATTATCGATATTTTAAATGAATATCCTACAGCTAAGTTTTCTATAGAAGGTCATACCGATAGTTCTGGAAGTGATGCGTTAAATCAGAAATTATCAGATGCTAGAGCGAATGCCGTTAAACGCTACTTAATTGAAAATGGTATTGATCCCTTTAGGTTATCTGCAATAGGTTATGGTGAAAGCAAGCCTATTGCCACTAATGATACCAATGAGGGTAAGGCTCAGAATAGACGTGTCGAAATTAATTTAGTAAAGTAATTTTTTTTTAAATCATAATATGTAAAACCTAGAGCCTAACCCCTCTAGGTTTTTTTATGTTTAAAAATAAGGGGGTATTGTCCGTGTGTTTTAGTTCTTTTTAAGAAAAGATATAAAAGTATGTTTATGGTTTGATATATTTTATATATTTGCACCTGTTTAAATATGTGTAAAAACACATATGTTAAAACTTGTAGATTATGGATGACCAAATTAAAACATTTAAAGCCTTATCGGATGCAACCAGGCTAAAGATAGTCTGGCTACTTACCAATATAAATGAAAAGATTTGTGTTTCAGAAATTGTAGAGGTGTTGGGTGAGCATCAATATAATGTGTCACGTCATTTAAAATTATTAAAAAACGCGAAACTAGTAGAGGAGGTAAAAGAAGGCAAGTGGGTGTTTTACTATTTAACTCCGATTAAAAATGAATTCAGGCAGCTCATTCAAGAAGCCATAAAAACAATACCAGAATCTCAGATGAATAACGAAATACATAAATGTAAAATATTATTGGCAGCACGTGATAAATAAAATCATTAGCGAAACAATGAAAAAAAATAAGCATTAGCTTTTTTTTACAATAACATATGTGGATTTTCACATATATACTATAAATAATAATAAATATCATGAACGAAAAATTAAATTTAGCATTAAACGAATTTCTACATGTAGGAGTAGTGTTAGTACTCATAATAGCCCTTGTGTCTATAATTACAGGTTTAATAAGAGCTTTTATTCCCCAAGAAAAACTTCAAAAAAGGTTGTCGAAAACTGGAAAATATAGTGGTTTAATGGGGGCTTTATTAGGGATACCTACCCCTTTTTGTAGTGCTTCTATGGTTCCCGTATCTATGGGGATGATCGAAATGGGGGCGCCTTTTGCTATGGTGTTTTCTTTTTTAATTTCTGCTCCACTAGCTAATTTTGTTGTAGTGGGGTTTATTTTTGGGGTTTTTGGATGGGAAGTGGCATTGGTTTATTTTCTTATTGTATTTATTGGTGCGGTTCTTTTTGGCACTATTGCAGGAAAGACGTCCATTAGGCATAGTGTAAAAAGAATGGAGCTAAACTTAAAAACACACCCACCCACCTGTGCCTCTCAACCAGTCGTTAATAGTGGTACAGGTTTAAATAATTTAACAGACTCTTGCGGTGTTGCTCAAAACCCGATTAATGATCCTAGTAATAACTTTAGGGGTTTATGTGGACAAACGAGTGCGTCTAATCAAAAGCTTACAGAGGCTTTTAACTTTGGCTGGAGTTTATTTAAACGTATTTTTCCGTATGTTTTGCTTGGAGCGGTTATAAGTGCTGTTTCTGCCGTATTTGTGCCAGATGCATGGGTGGAAAAATATTTAGGAAACGATAGTCCTTTCGCTATTCCTATAGCGGCAACGGTTGGGATTCCATTATACCTGCGAATTGAAATGGCTATACCTATATTAAAAGCGCTTATCGTTAAAGGTATGAGTATGGGGGCGGCTATGGCTTTAATTATCGGAGGTACAGGAGCCAGTCTACCAGAAATAGCTATTATTTCTTCTATGTTAAAACCTAAAGCCATAATCGCATTTATTTTTTCTGTTTTAACTATGGCTATAGTGGGTGGTTTTATCTTTTATTTTTTATTTTAAAACCTAGTATATGAAATATTTAAGTCATTTTTTTAAATCTATTGTCCGAGCATGTCCTTATTCTCTTATCGGGAGAAAATGTATGGATGTTGTTCATGGTAAACCAAAAACCACTAAAAAATCAAGTGATAAAATACAAGCATTAAAGAAGGGTGTAAAAACAGGACGTAACATATCGTTAGTTGGCGTTTTTTGCCCTTTTTTTTGGTATGCTATACTATCAGGAGCTAGTAAAGATTTTATAATATTTAATGCGATACATTCGGGAATTGTTGTAGGGCTTGGGCTTGTGGTTCTTAGTGTTAATTATTTGGCATTATATGCTTATACAAAACCTAAAGAAAATAACTAAGGCGATTGTGTAATTTCTTGAAATACTTGCGAGACCGTAAATAGGCTCCTTTTCTTCTGTAAAAAAAAAGCTGTTTCAGAGTGATTGAAACAGCTTTTTTCTACATTAATACAGCTCATGGCGTCTTTTTTAGTTATGAGGCGTTTGCTTTTGAAATAGCGCTATTATCGTTATGAAATTGATAGGCATTACTATGTTTCATTTTAAGATACAGCTGCTTATTTACAGACACCGGTATTTTTAAGTTAGGAAACTTGATGTAGTAACGTGTTCCTTCTTTTTTTATAAGTTGAACTTTAACAGGTTGTTTCTCCATAATCTAAAAACGAATTAATTAAACTATAAAAATGAACTTAAAGTACAATAAGATTTGATTTCAAAATAAATAAAATCATGATATAAAAACAAGAGCTGAATTGTAAAAAATAAATGAAAATGTGTCAGATTATCAGGGGGTTATGGTGAAATATCGTCATATTTAAAAGTATGAAAATGAACTATTGACAGTTAGGTGTTAAATAATTTCTAAAATAATAAGGAGAAACTCGAAAAAATGCTTTTGGTATTTTTTTTGACTATTTGCATTATGAAAATCAATAATGTTTAACTTAAAAAAATTAAGACTATGAGCAATTTAATAACCGTTCCTAGAAATGGAAATTTAGCAAAGAAAAGTTCTAATTATCCTTCAAGGTCATCTTGGTTTGATGATTTCTTTTTAAATGATTTTCCAACCGTATTCTCATCAAATTTTAATACAGGGATTTCATTGCCTAAAGTAAATATAAAAGAAACTTCAGACGATTTTGTAGTGGAAATGGCCGTGCCAGGATTAAAAAAATCTGATTTTAAAATCGATTTAGATAATTACGTGCTTTCCATTTCTGCAGAAATAGAAGAGGATAAGGAAGCTAATGATGAAGGGTATACACGTAGAGAATTTGGATATGCTTCATTTAAAAGAACATTTACCTTGCCCGAAACAATAGATGAAGCAAAAATAAATGCCAGCTATAACGAAGGCGTTTTAAAAATCCATTTACCAAAGCGTGAAGAAGCCAAACAAAAACCGGCTAGAAGTATTGAAATATCGTAATAAAAAGGAGGGCTTTTAAGCCCTCCTTTTATGTTTGTAAATACGATTAAGATTTTTTATAAAAATTTTATTCTGTAGTTACAGGAAAACCTCTATCTCTCATGAGCGCTTCAATTTTCGCATCACGTCCTCTAAATAATCTATAAGCTTCTGCAGGATCTATAGAGTTGCTGGGCGCAAATAAATATGTAATCAACTTATCGGCCATTTCTTTGTCGTAAAAGCCTCCAGGAGCCTCTACAAAAGCTTCTGTTGCATCGGCCGTTAATACATCGGCCCACATATATCCATAGTAAGCTGTGGCATAGCCTTCACCAGAGAATACATGGCTAAAATGAGGGGTTCTGTGCCGCATTGGCAATTCTTTTGGCATATGCAGCGCTGCAAGTGTTTCGCGTTCAAATGCATCCACATCGATATCGGTAGGGTCTGCAAGATGTAATTTCATGTCCATAATAGCCGATGCCAAATATTCTGTAGTTGCAAACCCTTTATTAAATGTGGCTGCATTTTTTATTTTTGAAACTAACTCTGCTGGCATGGGCAGACCTGTTTCTTGATGTACTAAAAAAGTGTTGATAACCTCGTCTGTAGATAGCCAGCGTTCCAATAATTGCGATTGGAATTCTGTATAATCCCTAACACCACTGTTTAACGTAGGGTATTTAACATTGGAAGAAAAGAAATGGAGGGCATGGCCAAATTCATGGAAAAATGTAATAGCATCGTCCCACGATACAAGTAAGGCCTCCCCAGGAGCAGGTTTAATAAAATTTGAATTGTTAGAAGCCAATACATTTTTTTTACCGTCAAAGGTGGTATGGCTTCTGTAGGAGGTTGCCCAGGCACCAGAGCGCTTCCCTTCTCTAGCATAGGGGTCTAAATACCAAAGTCCGATGTTTTCGCCAGAAGTTTGGTCGGTTACCTCCCATACTTTTACATCCTCATGAAATACGGGCACAGTGCCTTCAGGAACCGGCGTGAATTTATAATTAAATAATCTTCCAGCTACGTAATGCATCGCTTCGGTTAGTTTGTCCAATTGTAAATACTGTTTTATTAGGTCAGAATCTAGATTGTATTTCTCTTTCCTAACCATTTCAGCATAAAAACGGTAATCCCAAGGCTCGATGGTAATACGGTCTCCATGCTTATCAGCAATGGCTTGCATGTCTTTAACCTCTTCTGCAACACGAGCAATGGCAGCAGGCCAGACAGCCTCCATCAAATCCATGGCATTTTCTGGAGTTTTAGCCATTCTGTCTTGTAGGCGCCATTCCGCATAATTATTATACCCTAAAAGGGCCACACGTTCACGCCGTAGCTTTAAAATTTCAGCAATCAGTTCATTATTGTCATATACATCGCCATTATCACCTCTAGAATAGTAATTTGTAAAGACCTGTTTGCGTAAAGCTCTTTCTTTGGAATAGGTTAAGAACGGATCTATTGAGGATCGTGTATTGGTAATCGCATATTTTCCATCTTGCCCTTTGTCTGTGGCTATTTTTGCAGCAGATTTAATATACCCTTGTGAAAGGCCTTCTAATTGGTTTTCATTTAGATAGGTCACATAGTTTTCCTCATCGTGCAAAACGTTGTTTGAGAATTTAGTATATAAACTCGATAATTCTTTGTTTATGGCTGCATACCTTGCTTTCTTTTGAGCATCTAATGCGGCACCATTCATTTCGAATTTTTTATAAGTAAGTTCAGTAACACGTTGTTGATCGGCGGGGAGTGGGTTTTTTAAAGAAGCATCATAAATTGTTTTTATACGTTCGAATAGTTTTTTATTTTGGGAAATTTTAGATTGAAATTCGGAAAATAAAGGCGCCAATTCTGTTTCAATGTCCCTAAACTCGGAAGAGGACATATTGCTGCTTAAAACACCATAATAGGCAAATCCTCTATTTAATTCTGAGCCAGCACGCTCCATGGCTTCAATGGTATTCTCGAAGGTAGGAGGGGCTGTATGGTTTGCTATGGCTTCAATTTCTTTAAGTTGAAGAGCCATGCCTTGAATCATAGCGGGTTTCACATCTTCAATTTCCATGTGGTCGAAAGCGGGAACACCGCCATAGGGCCCGGTCCATGGTTTTAATAATACATTATCATTCATAGGAGATTGTTCTTTTTCTTGTTTACAACTAGCGAATGCCATTATAATGAGCATAAAGATCATGAATTGTTTTGTTCGGGGGAGATTTTCCATCATAAAGTAGTTTAAATTAAAAGAGAAATGCAAAATATTGGATTTAATTATAAGGTTATGAGGCCTTTTTTATGGTAAAATAGCGGTTTAGATAATTTGATATGTATGTTGATGATATTATGTGGTTTTGTTTTTAAAATAATATAGAAAACACTGTTTTTTAATTGTTTTCTATATCGCGAATATGATGCTCCAAAGCTTTTACCGAAATCTGAATTTCTACAATTAAAACGGCTAAGGATAAGATTAATAAAATAAGTGCCGCACCAAAAACCCATATCGCTATAGTGTGCAGTTGTACATATATTAAAAACATGGTGAGTACACAGAGCAACAAGCTAGATATTCCAAAAATTTGCATCGATCGGGTAAGGTAAAGCCTTTGTTTTATATTTTTAATCTGCTCTATTAAAAGGGAGTCTTTTTTTTCTAAATACTTATCGTGTAAACTCCGTATTACAGCTGCATAGGCCAAAAATCTATTGGTATAGGCTAGCATGATTAATGAAATGGCTGAAAATAAAAGAGCGGGAGTCGTTAACGTTAATTGTTCCATAAAAAAAAACTAAGGCGTTTAAAAAGCAAATTTAACCAATTACTGAAGAATAATGATTTTGAATTTGGTGTTTTTGCAAGGGTATTCTATATTTAACAGATGCAAGAAGACTTTTTACATTATATATGGAAGCACAAAAAATTTGATGCTTCTAGTTTAGAGACTACCGAGAAGGAAACTATTTCCCTAGTTTCGGTTGGGCAGCATAATCTTAATAGCGGGCCCGATTTTTTTAATGCACAACTTAAAATCGACAATCAACTTTGGGCAGGTAATGTAGAAATCCACGTGAAATCTAGCGACTGGTTTTTGCATAACCATGAAACCGATGCCCATTATGATACTGTAATATTACATGTGGTTTGGGAGCATGATAGCGAAGTGTTTAGAAAAGATAATACGGCCATACCGGTATTGGAACTAAAAGAAATTGTATCCAAACAAGCTATGGAGCATTATAAAAAGCTTTTTTCCAAAGGGCAAAAATGGATTAATTGTGAAGCAGATTTTGCTGATGTTGCTGATTTTAAAATTAAAAATTGGTTGGAACGTTTATATTTTGAACGGCTTGAAAGGAAATCGAATGCTATTGATCTTCTATTGAAGAATTCAAAAAATGATTGGGAAGCTGTATTGTTTAAGATGTTAGCCAAAAATTTCGGGTTGAAAGTAAATGGTGAGGCCTTTTTGAGCATGGCGAATGCCATAGACTTTTCGGTTGTTAGGAAAATACAGTCGAATCGGACGGCTTTAGAGGCGTTGTTCTTTGGCCAGTCGCATTTGTTGGAGAAGCCTGTAGAACATGGGTATTTTCAAGAACTTTCGAATACTTATAGTTTTCTTAGCACTAAATTTAAGCTTTCTAATAAAGACGTCGTGCCTGTTCAGTTTTTTAGATTACGTCCTCCAAATTTCCCTACCATTAGGCTGGCACATCTGGCCAGTTTTTATAATGAGTACCAAAATAGTTTCTCGAAAATTATGGAAACCAATACTATCGAAGCATTTTATGAAATGTTTGCGTTAAGCACCTCGTCTTTTTGGGAATCGCATTACACTTTCTCGAAAGCCTCAAAACCTTCAAAAAAAATACTCACTCATGCCTTTGTGGATCTTTTGTTGATAAATACCATTATCCCCTTGAAATTTAGCTATGCGAAGTATCAAGGTAAAGAAATAGATGATACTATCATTCAGCTCATCCAACAGGTGCCTTCAGAAAAAAACAGTATTATTGAAAAATTCAATTCCTTAAAAAAAGTTTCCGAAAATGCATTGCAATCCCAAGGATTACTTCAGTTAAAAAACAATTATTGCGATTATAATAAATGTTTGCAATGTGTTATCGGTAGTTCACTTTTACATAAATAAATGGTACATTGCAATATGAATATTTTTTATAGAGCTTTATTGTTTTTTCAGAAACGCGGTTTTTATGTTTGCCAACGTATTGCAGATCGCATAGGTATTAGAGCAAAAGTAGTGCGTATCTCTTTTATGTATCTAACTTTTGTAACCGTGGGTTTTGGGTTTGCTCTATACTTGTTTATGGCTTTCTGGATGCATATTAAAGATATGGTTTACACCAAACGGTCCTCTGTTTTTGATTTGTAATCCGTACTAGCCTAATTTTTCTGCATAAACTATATGGCAATGTGGTGTTTTTCTCTTTCATAAAAATCAATATTTGAATGTCATTCGTTGTATGCTGATACTCTTTAATACAGGGGTTTGCTATGCGATTTTGTTTTCGGCCATAGCTTATATATAGTTTGTAGACGTTTGTTTAACAATTTGAAATTCAAATGTTAACCACGATAAAAAATAAATGAAAGTTTTTTCACACTCAAATAGGTCAATCTCACTGTTTTACTAGATTTATAACAGCCTACAACAAGAAATAAGGTAAGAAAAATGGTTGTTAGAAAAGTATATTTAACTTCATTTGTTTTAAAAAATGATTTATTTTTAGCATATTGCTGTGTTTTTAACAAAAGTTTCACACTATATCAATATATAATAAGATTTATATGAAGAAGCGTCTTCTTTTAATGATTACCTTTTTACTTCCTTTTTTAATATTTGCACAAGAATCCACTTCACAAAAAATCGATAGAATTTTTAAAGACTATACAGGTTGGTTTGTGGAAGCTATTTTTTATGAAATTCCTTTTTCTAATACCTATAAAATTCCTTGGGTGCTTATTGTACTTGTAGGGGGAGCGATTTACTTTACCCTTTATTTTAAGTTTATTAATATCACAGGGTTTCGTACAGCGATTAGGGTTGTTAGAGGAAAGTATGAAGATATAGAAAAGCACGGTGCAGATACCTTGTACGGGGATCCTACACCAAATGAGGGACAGGATATTCTTGAAACCTTAAGAGATGATAGTGTAGATGGTGAGGTATCCCATTTTCAAGCATTAACTGCAGCGCTATCCGCAACGGTTGGTTTAGGCAATATTGCAGGGGTTGCAGTGGCATTGTCCATTGGGGGACCGGGTGCTACTTTTTGGATGATAATGGTGGGGTTTTTAGGAATGGCATCTAAATTTGCGGAATGCACATTGGGTGTTAAATTTAGAGATGTAGGTAAAGATGGAACCATATATGGTGGCCCTATGTATTATTTAACTAAAGGTCTTAAACAAAAGGGTATGGGCGGTTTTGGAAAGATACTGGCTATTTTGTTTTCTATTTTTGTTATTGGAGGGTCTTTTGGCGGAGGCAATATGTTTCAAGCCAATCAAGCAGCGGCACAGTTCGTGAAGTTGTTTAACCTTCAGGGGTCGAATGCAGGCTTATATTTTGGTCTTTTTATGGCTACTATAGTAGCTATTGTGATTATTGGGGGCATAAAAAGAATAGCAAAGGTTACTGAAAAAATCGTGCCTTTTATGGCAGGTATTTATGTATTGGGTGCACTTGTTATTTTGGGGGCTAATTTTTCTCTTATTGATGATGCTTTATTACTGATCTATGAAGGGGCTTTTTCAGGTCTGGGAATCGCTGGAGGATTAGTAGGGGTTATGATACAGGGAATTCGTAGAGGAGCATTTTCTAATGAAGCTGGTGTAGGGTCGGCAGCTATTGCGCATTCTGCGGTACGCACCATTTACCCTGCAAGCGAAGGGATAGTAGCGCTTTTAGAGCCTTTTGTAGACACTGTGGTTATTTGCACCATGACGGCTTTGGTTATTGTGATTACTAATTTTGATGGGTCTGTGATGCAATATGGCGTAGAGGTTAAAGAGGGGGTGCAGATTACGGCACAAGCTTTTGATTCGGTAATTCCGCATTTTTCTATCGTACTAACAATTGCCGTTATCTTATTTGCACTCTCCACTATGATTTCATGGTCTTATTACGGCTTGCAAGGTTGGGTGTTTCTTTTTGGAAAAGGGAAAGTGTCAGATTTGGTTTATAAGGTTTTGTTCTTGTTTTTTGTGGTAGTTGGTGCGTCCATTAGTTTAGGGGCAGTAATCAATTTTTCAGATGCCATGATTTTCGCCATGGTGGTTCCTAATATTATTGGTGTGGTGTTGTTATCTCCCATAATTAGTAAAGAGCTTAAAAGGTACAATAACGCTATCAAAACAAAACATGAAGCCATAGAGGAAGGAGCAGAAGATTTAAATGAACATTTATAAAGCGCAACTATGAAGCTTGTTTTATGAAATCCCAAGTTTTGTTTTCTAAACAGCAACGTTTGGCTATCTTGTTGTTAATAGCTATGGTTATTGCATTGCAATGTGTTTATTTCTTTATGAGCACTGCTTCAGAAGACCTTACTGTTAATACCGTAGCATATCATCGGTTTCAAAAGGAAATGGATGCTTTACGTGCCATAGAAATTGAAAAGCGAAAACCTAAAGTATATCCTTTCAACCCTAATTACATGACCGATTATAAAGGCGCTTCTTTGGGAATGAGCAATGAGGAAATTGATAAGTTACTGGCGTTTAGGGAGCAGAATAAATGGATTAACTCGGTAGCGCAGTTTCAGCAAGTAACAGGTGTTTCAGATTCACTTTTAAATCAGATTTCTGTATATTTTAAATTTCCGGAATGGGTAAAAAACACCAATAAAAAACAATCATTTTTAAGCCAAAAGAACGACATATCAAAACCATTTGTCCAAAAACGAGATTTGAATACAGCAACAGCAATTGAGCTTCAGAGCATTCACGGTATAGGGGTGCATTATTCTGAACGTATCGTAAAATTTAGAAATCGTTTTTTGGGAGGCTTTATTGCCGATATTCAATTACAGGATGTTTCTGGGCTTACTCCAGAACTTATAGCGAAAATTACAAAAGAATTTACAGTAAAAACACCCCGAGCCGTACAAAAAATTGACTTAAATACTGCTACAAAACATGAGCTTGTAACGATACAACATATTGATTACAATCTGGCGCACCGCATATTGGAATATCGCCAATTGCACCAAGGGTTTCAGGCTTTAGATGAATTAGGGAAAGTTAAAGACTTTCCTATAAATAAAATTGATATAATTAAATTATATTTGTCCCTTGATTGAAAAAGGAAAATGAATGAATAACATGTACTTCACGGAAGAACATAATCTTTTTAGAAAGAGTCTTCAAGACTTTTTAAAAAAAGAGGTGGTGCCACATATTGAAGCTTGGGAAAAAGCAGGGAAAATTGATAAATCTATATGGAAAAAATTTGGAGATATGGGCTATTTTGGTCTAGCCTATCCAGAAGCATATGGGGGGGTAAATTTAGATCTTTTTTATACTGTAATTCTTTTAGAGGAACTTCAAAAAATAAATTCAGGAGGTTTTGCTGCTGCCGTTTGGGCACATGTTTATTTAGCAATGACCCATTTAAACAAGGAAGGGGATGAGGCATTGAAAAAGCAATATTTAGAACCTAGTATAACAGGCGATAAAATTGGTTGTTTATGTATTTCGGAACCTTTTGGAGGCAGTGATGTTGCAGGGATGCGAACTACCGCTGTTAAAAAAGGCGACCATTATATAATTAATGGTTCTAAAACGTTTATTACTAATGGTGTGTATAGCGATTACTTAATTGTAGCTGTAAAAACAAGCCCGGAAAAGGGCAATAAAGGCATTAGTATTTTTGTTTTAGATAGGGATGTTGAAGGGGTTTCTGCTACAAAATTAGATAAATTGGGATGGCGGGCTTCCGATACGGGCGAAATTGCTTTCGATAATGTAGAAGTGCCTGCAAGCCAGTTATTGGGCGAGCAAGACAAGGGCTTTTCATATATTGTACAGCATTTTGCGTTAGAGCGTTTGATTATGGGCGTTAATGCGCATGCTAGAGCCGAGTTTGCTCTGGAATATGCCTTACAATACATGTCTGAACGTTATGCTTTTGGGAAATCTATCAATCAGTTTCAGGCATTAAGACATACGCTTGTGGATGCCTACACCGATATGGAAATGTGTAAAGCTTTTAATTATGCCATTGCCTTTAGGCTAAATAGGGGAGAGTATGTTGTAAAAGAAGCAACGATGTCTAAACTAAAATCTACAAAAATGGCAGATGATGTCATTTATCAATGTCTTCAATTTTTAGGGGGCTATGGTTATATGGAAGACTACCCTATGGCAAGATTGTTTCGGGACAGTAGATTGGGGCCTATTGGTGGCGGAACTTCAGAAATTCTCCGAGAGATTTTGGCTAAAATCATCATCGACAAAAAAGAATATAAACCAGTGACTTAAAAAAAAATATAAAACGCAAATTCTAAATCAAAAATTATTTTATATTTGCACCCGAAAATCTAAAAGAGAGGAGGTTAAGGCACTATGTTAATAATACCAATTAAAGAAGGAGAAAATATCGATAGAGCGCTCAAGCGTTATAAGAGAAAGTTTGATAGAACTGGAACGAAACGTCAATTACAAGAACGTAAGCAGTTTAACAAACCGTCTGTGGTTTTTAGGGTCAAAATCCAAAAAGCACAATATGTACAAAGTTTAAGAGATGCAGAGAATTTATAGAACATCTGAATCTAAAACAAGACTAAATTCCCGTTTTACACGGGAATTTTTTTTTGCTATAAAGCCAAATGCAATAAAACATTGTATCTTGTACATTGAATCTTTAAGTTTTTTATATGGACTTTACTTCTTTTTCAGATTATCTATTATTGGAGAAAAAATACTCTCCACTTACTGTAAAAGCATATCTTAAAGATTTGGAAGATTTTAAGGGGTTTATCTGGAGAACATATCAAACAGAACCCCTTACTGAGGTTAATTATTCTCAGATAAGAAGTTGGATTGTTTTTTTAGTAGAAGAGCGCATATCCAACAGAACAATCAATAGAAAGGTGTCGGCCTTAAGCACGTATTATAAATTTCTTTTAAAAACAGGGGGCATTACTCAAAATCCCTTGGCCAATCACCGTGCTTTAAAAACAAGTAAAACCATACAGGTCCCTTTTTCGGAATCTGAAGTGAAAATGGCTTTAAATGATTTGAATTTTGGTGAAGACTTCGAAAGTGTTCGCAATAAGCTTATTATAGAACTGTTTTATTCAACAGGGATACGGAGAATAGAATTGGTACAGCTTAAGCTTTCCAATTTCGATTTAGCCAATAAAACGTTAAAAGTGTTAGGTAAAAGAAATAAAGAGCGCATCATTCCGTTATTAAAGCCTGTAGTGCACAGTATAAACAGTTATTTACATTTAAGAAATGAATTGGCGTTAACCGAAGCTCCTCAAACTTTCTTTTTAACCAAAAAAGGAGGTGAAATATACGAAACGCTTGTTTACAGAATAATAAATGATTATTTTAGTATAGCATCTTCAAAAGTTAAAAAGAGCCCTCACATACTAAGGCATTCTTTTGCAACACATTTGTTGAACCAAGGTGCAGATTTAAACGCTGTAAAGGAACTTTTAGGACATTCAAGTTTGGCTGCTACCCAGGTATACACCCATAATAGTATTGCCGATTTGAAGAAAGTACACATTAATGCGCACCCTAGGAGTAAAAAATAATAGAATATTAAAATTATTGTTTAACCAAAAAATTAAAGTATGAAAGTAAACATGCAGTCCGTTAATTTTAGTGCAGATCAAAAATTACTTAACTTCATTCAAAAACGTATGGATAAGTTAGATGTATTTTATGATAAGGTCATTCAATCGGATGTCTATTTAAAATTGGAAAACACCAGTGATAAAGAAAATAAGGTTTTTGAAGCACGGGTAAGTGTCCCCGGAAACCGTTTTGTGGTAAAAAAACAATCAAAAACTTTTGAAGAGAGTGCAGATATTGCAATATCGTCCTTAGAAAGGCAACTTAAAAAGCAAAAAGAGAAATTAAGATCACATTTATGATAAAATTTATAAAAAAATGTTTTGATTAAAAAAATAAATCTATACATTTGCAGTCCGTTAGAAATAGCGGGCTTTTTTTTGTAAAAAAAGAAGTATTAAAAGCCGATGTAGCTCAGCTGGCTAGAGCAGCTGATTTGTAATCAGCAGGTCGTGGGTTCGAGTCCCTCTATCGGCTCTTGAAATTTTGAAAGTAACATTTGGGATTTAAAACATGATTTTAAATTTTCAATTGGTTTGGGGAGATACTCAAGCGGCCAACGAGGGCAGACTGTAAATCTGCTGACTACGTCTTCGCAGGTTCGAATCCTGCTCTCCCCACAAAACAATTTGCGAAAGCAGAGGGTTCAAAACTCATATTTTAAAAAAAAGAGATGTGGTTTTGAAAATGTTCATTAAAGAATTGGAGTTTAGGATTTTCTGGATAAGATTTTCTATAAAAATGCGAGAGTAGCTCAGTTGGTAGAGCGTCAGCCTTCCAAGCTGAATGTCGCCGGTTCGAACCCGGTCTCTCGCTCTAAAATTTACGGGTTATGATCTGCGATTTTCGAATCGTAAATTTAAAATCGGCAATCGTAAATGAAAAGCCGGTGTAGCTCAGGGGTAGAGCGCTTCCTTGGTAAGGAAGAGGTCACGAGTTCAATTCTCGTCATTGGCTCAAATTTTGAATAAAATTTAGAATACACTAATATTATTATATAACTAAGATTAAATCATTAAAAACATGGCAAAGGCAACTTTCGATCGTTCAAAACCACACTTAAATATAGGTACAATTGGACACGTGGATCACGGTAAAACAACTACGACTGCAGCTATTACTAAAGTATTAGCTGATGCAGGTTTCTCAGAAGCAAGATCTTTTGATCAAATTGATAACGCTCCAGAAGAAAAAGAAAGAGGTATTACAATTAATACATCTCACGTAGAATATGCAACAGCTAATCGTCACTATGCTCACGTTGACTGTCCAGGTCACGCGGATTACGTAAAGAACATGGTAACTGGTGCAGCTCAAATGGATGGTGCTATTCTTGTGGTTGCGGCTACAGATGGTCCAATGCCACAAACTCGTGAGCACATTCTTTTAGGACGTCAAGTAGGGATTCCTAGAATTGTTGTATTTATGAATAAAGTTGACTTGGTTGATGACGAAGAGTTATTGGAACTAGTTGAAATGGAAATCAGAGATTTATTATCTTTTTACGAATATGATGGTGATAATGGTCCTGTTGTTCAAGGTTCTGCTTTAGGCGCACTTAATGGTGAGCAAAAATGGGTAGATGCTCTTCTTAAATTAATGGAAGAAGTTGACGCTTGGATTGAAGAGCCAGTTCGTGATATGGACAAGCCTTTCTTAATGCCTATAGAAGATGTTTTCTCTATTACTGGTCGTGGAACTGTTGCTACAGGTCGTATCGAAACAGGTATTGGTAAAACAGGAGATCCAGTAGAAATTATTGGTATGGGTGCTGAGAAGTTAACATCTACTATTACTGGAATCGAAATGTTCCGTCAAATATTAGATAGAGGTGAAGCTGGTGATAATGCAGGTATCTTGTTAAGAGGTATTGAAAAATCTCAAATTACAAGAGGAATGGTTATTGTTAAGCCTGGATCTGTAACACCACATGCTAAATTTAAAGCTGAGGTTTATATCTTGAAAAAAGAAGAAGGTGGACGTCATACTCCATTCCATAACAACTACCGTCCTCAGTTCTACGTACGTACAACTGACGTAACTGGGAACATTATGCTTCCAGAAGGAGTTGAAATGGTTATGCCAGGAGACAACTTAACTATCACTGTTGAGCTTATTCAGAAAATTGCAATGAACGTTGGTTTACGTTTTGCAATCCGTGAAGGTGGACGTACAGTTGGTGCAGGTCAAGTTACTGAGATTTTAGAATAATTAAAGTCTAATAAAAATTGAGTTAAGGTGTTCCTCCCTGAAACGATTGGGATTTAGGAATACCTTGACTTATATTTACGGGTTTAGCTCAGTTGGTAGAGCACTGGTCTCCAAAACCAGGTGTCGTGAGTTCGAGTCTCTCAACCCGTGCAAGAATTAAAAGTTTAGGAAATGAAAATGTTCATTCCTATTAAAAATTATTATAAATGGCTGGAATTGTAAATTATATAAAGGAATCGTTTGGCGAACTAAAAAACAACGTAAGCTGGCCAACCTGGCCTGAGGCACAAAGCATGACCATTTTAGTTGCTGTATTTTCAATTATATTCTCGCTTGCAATTTGGGGAATTGATACTGTGTTTAGTAAAGTTATTACTTTTTACTTTGAAAAGATTATCGGTTAAAAATAAACAATATGTCTGAAATAAGTGAAAAAAAATGGTATGTTGTTAGAGCCGTTAGTGGTCAAGAGAACAAAATCAAAACCTATATTGAAAATGAAATAGCACGATTAGGACTTCAAGATTATGTAGATCAAGTGCTAGTCCCCACAGAGCGTGTGGTACAAATCCGAAATGGAAAAAAAATTAATAAAGAAAAAGTATTCTTCCCTGGTTATATTATGGTTCAGGCCAATTTAACAGGCGAAGTTCCACATATTATAAGATCGGTAACTAATGTTATTGGGTTTTTAGGAGAAACAAAAGGTGGCGATCCTGTGCCTTTAAGACAATCTGAAGTAAATAGAATGTTAGGGAAAGTGGATGAACTTTCTGTAGATGAAAATGCCAATGTGGTAATTCCGTTTACAAAAGGTGAAACCGTAAAAGTTATCGATGGGCCATTCAATGGATTTGATGGAACAATTGAAAAGATAAACGAAGAGAAGCGTAAGCTTGAAGTAATGGTTAAGATTTTCGGAAGAAAAACCCCATTGGAATTGAGTTATATGCAAGTTGAAAAAGTATAAGAGTGTTACATTAAGATAGGTGAGTCTGTCGCTTCCTTTAGAGAGATATCATCAAAATTAAATCATTAAAAATGGCAAAAGAATTAAGTAAAGTAGTTAAGTTACAAGTTCGGGGAGGTGCTGCGAATCCGTCGCCACCGGTTGGACCCGCTTTAGGAGCCGCAGGTGTTAACATCATGGAGTTCTGTAAGCAATTCAATGCCAGAACCCAAGATAAGCCAGGTAAAGTTTTACCAGTTGTTATCTCTGTTTACAAAGACAAATCATTTGACTTTGTAATCAAAACTCCTCCAGCGGCAGTCCAGTTAATGGAAATCGCTAAGTTGAAGAAGGGTTCAGGAGAACCAAACCGAAAAAAAGTAGCTAAAGTTTCATGGGATCAGATTAAAACAATAGCAGAAGACAAAATGGTAGATTTAAATGCATTTACTATTGAATCCGCTATGAAAATGGTAGCTGGTACCGCAAGGTCTATGGGAATATCTGTAACCGGAAACGCACCAAATTAATCTATTAAAGACATTAGAAAATGGCAAGATTAACAAAAAAGCAAAAAGAAGCTTTAGCAAAAATCGAAAAAGGAAGAGTTTATTCTCTTAATGAAGCATCTTCATTAATCAAAGAAGTTACCAATACAAAATTTGATTCATCTGTAGACATTGCAGTACGTTTAGGAGTTGATCCACGTAAAGCAAACCAAATGGTAAGAGGTGTAGTGTCGCTTCCACATGGTACAGGTAAAGATGTTAAAGTATTAGCATTGGTAACACCAGATAAAGAATCCGAAGCAAAAGAAGCAGGAGCCGATTACGTTGGTTTGGATGAGTATCTTGATAAAATCAAGAGCGGATGGACCGATGTAGACGTTATCATCACCATGCCAAGTGTTATGGGTAAGTTAGGCCCATTAGGACGTATTTTAGGCCCTAGAGGCTTAATGCCTAACCCAAAAACAGGTACGGTAACTATGGACGTTGCTAAAGCAGTAGAAGAAGTAAAAGCTGGTAAAATCGACTTTAAAGTTGATAAAACAGGTATTGTACACGCTGCTATAGGTAAAGCATCATTTAGTGCTGATAAAATTGCGGACAATGCAAATGAATTATTACAAACATTAATGAAACTAAAACCGACAACGGCTAAAGGCATTTATGTAAAAAGCATATTTATGTCTTCTACAATGAGTCCAAGTATAGCTATTGATCCTAAAATTGGTTAATTAAGTTAAAACTTTTATTATGACAAGAGAAGAAAAATCACAAGTAATTGAGGACTTAACTGCAGAATTAGCAACTAATGCAAATATCTATTTAGCTGATATTTCAGGATTAAACGCAAAAATAACCTCAGATTTTCGTCGTGCAGCTTACAAGGCAGACGTGAAAATTGCAGTTGTTAAGAATACATTACTTGCAAAAGCAATGGAAGCATCCGATAGAGATTTTGGAGACCTTTCATCTGTTTTAAAAGGAAATACATCTGTATTGTACTCTGAAACAGGTAATGTGCCAGCTAAACTAATAAAAACATTCCGTAAAAAAGCAGAAAAGCCATTATTAAAAGGCGCTTTTATTGAAGAATGTGTTTATATCGGAGATGATCAGTTAGATATGCTAATTGATATCAAATCTAAAGAAGAATTGGTAGGCGAGATTATAGGCTTATTACAATCTCCTGCTAAAAATGTTATATCTGCACTTAAATCAAGTGGCGGAAAACTGGCTGGAATTCTTAAAACACTATCTGAAAAAGAAGGATAGTATTTATTTAGTACGCACTTAATTACAATTATATTATTTTAAAAAATTATTAAAAACGATAGAAAAATGGCAGATTTAAAAGATTTCGCAGAACAATTGGTTAACCTTACTGTAAAAGAAGTAAATGAGTTAGCAACTATATTAAAAGATGAATATGGCATTGAGCCTGCTGCTGCTGCTGTGGTAGCTGCTGCTGGTCCAGCTGGTGGTGGTGATGATGCTGCTGAAGCTCAAACTGAATTTGACGTTATATTGAAAGCTGCAGGTGGCTCTAAATTAGCAGTAGTTAAATTGGTGAAAGAATTAACTGGTCTTGGTTTGAAAGAAGCTAAAGAATTAGTTGATAGTGCACCAAGCCCAGTAAAAGAAGCTGTAACTAAAGATGAAGCTGAAGCATTAAAAGCGCAGTTAGAAGAAGCAGGAGCTGAGGTTGAACTTAAATAAGTTTAGCAACTCAACAATACAAAGGTTTAGGTCTGGAGATCGTTCTCTCAGACCTAGACCATTTTGCGTATATAATGATTATACCAAATAAATTACAAAAACGGCTGATAAATAGATATGATTTATTTTTGCTGTTTTCATTAGTGTTTTAATACGCTATCACTATTTTTTTTAATCATAATTCCGTCCATTGATGTTATCAACACAAGCTGAAAGATTAAATTTCTCGTCTATTGTTAATAGAACAGAATATCCGGATTTCTTGGATATTCAGATTAAATCCTTTCAGGATTTTTTCCAATTAGAAACAAAGTCTGAAGAAAGAGGTGACGAAGGTCTTTACAATACCTTCATGGAAAACTTTCCAATCACAGATTCACGTAATCAATTTGTTTTAGAATTTTTAGATTATTTCGTAGATCCACCAAGATACACCATAGAAGAGTGTATTGAAAGAGGACTTACCTATAGCGTTCCGCTAAAAGCAAGGTTAAAGCTTTATTGTACCGATCCAGAACATGAGGATTTCGAAACTATTGTTCAAGATGTGTATTTAGGTACTATACCTTACATGACCCCAAGTGGTACGTTTTGTATAAATGGGGCAGAACGCGTTGTGGTGTCTCAGTTGCACCGTTCTCCAGGCGTATTTTTTGGTCAGTCTTTCCATGCCAACGGTACTAAATTGTATTCAGCAAGAGTTATTCCATTCAAAGGATCTTGGATTGAATTTGCTACAGATATCAATCAAGTGATGTACGCTTATATTGATAGAAAGAAAAAATTACCTGTTACCACCCTTTTTCGTGCAATAGGTTTCGAACGGGATAAAGATATTCTTGAGATTTTTGATCTTGCAGAAGAGGTTAAGGTTTCTAAAACAGGTTTAAAGAAATATTTAGGACGAAAATTAGCTGCACGTGTATTAAACACATGGCATGAGGATTTTGTTGATGAAGATACGGGTGAAGTAGTTTCTATCGAGCGTAATGAAATTGTGCTTGATCGTGATACGATTTTAGATAAAGATAATATTGAAGAAATTATTGAAGCCGATGTTAAGACTATTCTTTTACATAAAGAAAGTACTGAACAAGGAGATTATGCTATTATTCATAATACACTTCAAAAAGATCCAACAAACTCAGAAAAAGAGGCTGTTGAACATATATATAGACAATTACGTAATGCAGAGCCGCCAGATGAGGAAACGGCACGTGGTATTATCGATAAATTGTTCTTTAGTGACCAACGTTACTCTTTAGGGGAAGTTGGACGTTATAGAATGAATAAAAAACTTGGTCTTGATATAGGAATGGATAAGCAGGTGCTTACCAAAGAGGATATCATTACCATTATTAAATATTTAATCGAGCTGATCAACTCTAAAGCAGAGATTGATGATATTGACCATTTATCTAACCGTCGTGTACGTACAGTAGGTGAGCAATTATCTCAACAATTTGGTGTTGGTTTAGCACGTATGGCACGTACGATCCGTGAGCGTATGAACGTTCGTGACAATGAGGTCTTTACACCAATAGATTTAATTAATGCGAAAACTTTATCGTCTGTAATTAACTCGTTCTTTGGAACCAATCAGTTGTCGCAATTTATGGACCAAACCAATCCGTTAGCAGAGATTACGCATAAGCGTCGACTGTCTGCTCTAGGACCAGGAGGTCTGTCTCGTGAAAGAGCTGGTTTTGAGGTGCGTGACGTTCATTATACACACTATGGTCGTTTATGCCCTATTGAAACACCAGAGGGACCAAATATTGGTTTAATCTCGTCCCTTTCTGTATACGCTAAGGTAAACGCTATGGGCTTCATCGAGACGCCATATAGAAAAGTAACGGACGGTGTGGTGGATATTAAAAACGAGCCTGTTTATTTAAGTGCAGAAGAAGAAGAAGATAAGTTAATTGCTCAAGCTACTGTTAAAGTTGATGAGGATGGCAAAATCTTACATGATAAAGTTATTGCTAGAATGGAAGGTGACTTCCCGGTAATAGATCCTTCTGCTTTACATTATACAGATGTTGCGCCTAATCAAATTTCCTCTATCTCCGCATCTTTAATTCCGTTTTTGGAACATGATGATGCAAATAGAGCCTTGATGGGATCTAACATGATGCGTCAAGCTGTGCCTTTATTGCTGCCACAAGCTCCAATTGTGGGTACAGGTCTGGAACGCCAAGTGGCTTCAGATTCTAGAGTATTAATAAATGCTGAAGGAAACGGTATTGTTCAATATGTAGATGCTACTGAAATTATTATTAAGTACGACCGTACTGAAGATGAAGCTAAAGTAAGTTTTGATAGCGATATTAAAACCTACCCACTGGTAAAATTCAGAAAAACCAATCAAGGGACATCTATCAACCTAAAACCTATTGTTGTTAAGGGAGATAAAGTAACTAAAGGTCAGGTATTGTGTGAAGGCTATGCCACTCAAAAAGGAGAGCTCGCTCTAGGACGAAACATGAAAGTTGCCTTTATGCCTTGGAAAGGTTATAACTTTGAAGATGCTATCGTAATTTCTGAAAAAGTAGTTCGTGAAGACATCTTTACATCTATTCATATCGATGAGTATTCTTTAGAGGTTAGAGACACTAAACTGGGTAACGAAGAGTTAACCAACGATATCCCGAACGTTTCTGAAGAGGCTACTAAAGATTTAGATGAGAACGGTATGATCCGTGTTGGAGCCGAGGTAAAACCTGGCGATATCCTTATCGGTAAGATTACACCAAAAGGAGAGTCGGATCCAACGCCAGAAGAGAAATTATTACGCGCTATTTTTGGTGATAAAGCTGGTGATGTGAAAGATGCATCATTAAAAGCATCGCCTTCTTTAAACGGTGTTGTTATTGAGAAAAAATTATTCGCAAGGGCAGTAAAAGATAAACGTAAGAGAGCTCAGGATAAAGATGATATTATTGCTTTAGAGGCGCAGTATGATAGAAAATTTGATGAGTTAAAAGATGTTTTAATCGAAAAACTTTTCAATATCGTTAATGGTAAAACCGCACAAGGTATTTTTAATGATTTAGGTGAGGAAGTATTACCAAAAGGTAAAAAATTCACTTTAAAGATGTTAAATGCCGTAGATGATTATGCGCATTTAATATCTGGGAAATGGACAACAGACGATCATACTAATCAATTGGTGGCAGATTTGATCCATAATTATAAAATTAAGGAAAACGACCTTCAAGGTGCTTTACGCCGTGAGAAGTTTACCATTTCTGTAGGAGATGAGTTGCCAGCAGGTATTATCAAATTAGCTAAAGTTTATATTGCTAAAAAACGTAAACTTAAAGTAGGCGATAAGATGGCAGGACGTCACGGTAACAAAGGTATCGTAGCGCGTATTGTACGTCAAGAAGACATGCCATTCTTAGAAGATGGAACTCCTGTTGACATTGTATTAAACCCATTAGGTGTACCATCTCGTATGAACATTGGGCAGATTTATGAAACTGTTCTAGGATGGGCAGGTCAAAAACTAGGACGCAATTATGCGACACCAATTTTTGATGGTGCTGAAATCGATCAGATTAATGCGCTTACCGATGAAGCTGGAATTCCAAGATACGGACATACGTACTTGTATGATGGTGGTACTGGAAACCGTTTTGACCAACCAGCAACAGTAGGGGTTATCTATATGTTGAAACTAGGACATATGGTGGATGATAAGATGCACGCACGTTCTATTGGACCATACTCATTGATTACGCAGCAACCACTAGGTGGTAAAGCACAATTTGGTGGTCAGCGTTTTGGAGAGATGGAAGTTTGGGCACTTGAAGCTTATGGAGCATCAAGTACTTTACGTGAAATTTTAACTGTAAAATCTGATGATGTTATTGGTAGAGCTAAAACATACGAGGCAATCGTAAAAGGCGAACCAATGCCAGAACCTGGTTTACCAGAATCGTTCAATGTGCTTATGCATGAATTGAAAGGTTTAGGTTTAGATATTAGATTAGAAGAATAAAAATAGTATACAGTGGCAGTATTCAGTTGGCAGTAAATGCTTAACTGAATACTGAGACTGAGACTGAATACTAAAAGAAATGGCAAGAAAACAAGATAAGAATACAGTAAAGAGGTTTAATAAAATCTCCATTGGTTTGGCATCACCAGAGTCTATTTTAGCAGAATCTAGAGGTGAGGTTTTAAAACCAGAAACTATCAATTATCGAACACACAAACCAGAAAGGGATGGTTTGTTCTGTGAGCGTATTTTTGGTCCTGTAAAGGATTATGAATGTGCTTGTGGAAAATATAAAAGAATCCGTTACAAGGGAATCGTTTGCGACCGTTGTGGCGTTGAAGTAACAGAAAAGAAAGTACGTCGTGACCGTGTTGGGCATATCAATTTGGTAGTGCCTGTAGCACACATTTGGTATTTCCGTTCTTTACCGAACAAAATAGGCTACTTATTAGGTTTGCCATCCAAGAAATTGGATATGATCATTTACTATGAAAGGTATGTGGTTATCCAACCAGGAAATGCTAAAAATGAAGAAGGCGAACCTTTACAAAAACTGGATTTCCTAACAGAGGAAGAGTATTTGAATATTTTAGAGTCTCTTCCACAGGACAATCAGTATTTAGATGATAGCGACCCTAACAAGTTTCTTGCTAAAATGGGAGCGGAGTGCTTGATCGATTTATTATCAAGAATCGACTTAGATGCTTTATCATACGAATTGCGTCATAAAGCAAATACAGAAACGTCTAAACAACGTAAAACAGAGGCATTAAAACGCTTACAGGTTGTGGGAGCACTTCGAGATTCTAACAATAATAGAGAGAATAGACCGGAGTGGATGATCATGAAAGTGGTTCCAATTATTCCGCCAGAATTACGTCCGTTAGTGCCGTTGGATGGGGGACGTTTTGCTACTTCAGATTTAAATGATCTTTACAGAAGGGTAATCATTCGTAACAACCGTTTAAAACGTTTGGTGGAGATTAAAGCACCAGAAGTTATTTTACGTAATGAAAAACGTATGTTGCAAGAATCTGTAGATTCATTGTTTGATAACACCCGTAAGTCTTCGGCAGTAAAAACAGACTCTAATAGACCATTAAAATCATTATCAGATTCACTTAAAGGTAAGCAAGGCCGTTTCCGTCAAAACTTACTTGGTAAGCGTGTGGATTATTCTGCACGTTCTGTAATTGTTGTAGGTCCAGAATTAAAATTACATGAATGTGGATTGCCAAAAAATATGGCAGCAGAACTTTATAAGCCTTTTGTAATTAGAAAGCTAATCGAAAGAGGTATCGTAAAAACTGTAAAATCTGCAAAGAAAATTATAGATAAGAGAGAGCCAGTAGTTTGGGATATTTTGGAAAATGTGCTTAAAGGCCATCCTGTATTATTAAACCGTGCACCAACATTGCACAGACTAGGTATTCAGGCTTTTCAACCCAAATTAATAGAAGGAAAAGCAATCCAATTGCACCCCTTGGTGTGTACCGCTTTTAACGCGGATTTTGATGGGGATCAGATGGCTGTGCATTTACCTCTAGGACCAGAGGCTATTTTAGAATGTCAATTATTAATGTTGGCTTCTCATAACATATTAAATCCTGCGAATGGTTCCCCAGTAACGGTTCCATCTCAGGATATGGTACTTGGTCTGTATTATATGACTAAGCTACGTACCTCAACACCCGAAGCTAAGGTAAAAGGGGAAGGCTTGACTTTTTATTCACCTGAAGAGGTAGAGATTGCTTTTAACGAGCAAAAGGTTGATTTGAACGCAGGTATAAAAGTAAGAACGCTTGGTATTAACGAAGATGGTAAGCTTGCTCCAATGATTATCGAAACAACTGTTGGGCGTGTATTATTTAATCAACACGTTCCTCAAGCTGCTGGATATATCAACCAAGTTTTAAACAAAAAATCATTAAGGGATATTATTGGTGAAATCCTTAAAGCAACGTCTGTTCCTGAAACAGCCGATTTCTTAGATGCCATTAGAACTTTAGGTTTTAAATTTGCTTTCCAAGGTGGTTTATCCTTTAGTTTAGGAGATATTATTATTCCGCCAGAAAAGCAGTCTATGATTGATAAAGCAAATGGTTTAGTTGATGGGATTACCGGTAACTATAACATGGGGCTTATTACTAATAACGAACGTTACAACCAAGTTATTGATATTTGGACGTCTACAAATGCGGAATTGACAGAATTGTCAATGAAACGTATTCGTGAAGATCAACAAGGATTTAACTCGGTGTTTATGATGCTTGACTCGGGAGCTAGGGGATCTAAAGAACAGATTCGCCAGTTGACCGGTATGCGTGGATTGATGGCGAAGCCTAAAAAATCGAACGCAGGTGGTGGAGAGATTATTGAAAACCCAATTCTTTCTAACTTTAAGGAAGGGCTTTCCATTTTAGAATACTTTATTTCTACTCACGGTGCCCGTAAAGGATTAGCGGATACGGCTCTTAAAACTGCCGATGCAGGTTACTTAACCCGTCGTTTGGTAGATGTTTCTCAAGATGTTATTATCAATACAGAAGATTGTGGTACATTAAGAGGTGTAGAAGTGGAATCATTAAAGAAAAATGATGAGATTGTTGAAAAATTAGGAGAGCGAATTGTAGGTCGAGTATCTTTAAACGATGTTCATAATCCTTTAACCGACGAACTATTAGTATCTGCAGGACAGCTTATAGAGGATAAAATTGCAAAAGCAATTGAAGACTCTCCAATTGATGCCGTAGAAGTACGCTCTGCATTAACGTGTGAAGCTCTTCAAGGTATTTGTGCAAAATGTTATGGTCGTAATTTAGCGACAGGCAAAATGGTGCAACGAGGAGAAGCTGTTGGTGTTGTTGCAGCACAGTCTATTGGAGAGCCAGGAACACAGTTAACCTTGCGTACATTCCACGTAGGAGGTATTGCAGGTAACATTTCTGAGGAAAACAAATTGGCTGTTAAGTTTAACGGTATCGCAGAAATAGAAGATTTAAAAACCGTAAAAGGTGAAGACAATGAAGGCAATCCTGCAGACGTTGTTATTTCAAGAACTTCAGAAATTAAACTGATAGATAAGAAAACGGGTATTACATTAAGTACCAATAACATTCCTTATGGCTCTACATTATATGTAAAGAGCGGCCAGGAATTATCTAAAGGTGATGTGGTGTGTTCTTGGGATCCATATAACGGTGTTATTATTTCAGAGTTTGCTGGTAAGATCAAATACGAGAATATAGAACAAGGTGTTACTTATCAAGTGGAAATTGATGAACAAACAGGTTTCCAAGAAAAAGTAATTTCTGAATCTAGAAATAAAAAACTAATCCCTACGCTTCATATTGAAGATTCTAAAGGAGAGGTAATACGCTCATATAACTTACCGTTAGGAGCGCATATCATGATTGATAACAACGAAAAAATTAAGGTTGGAAAAGTCTTGGTTAAAATTCCTCGTAAATCTGCGAAATCAGGTGATATTACAGGAGGTTTACCACGTGTTACCGAGTTGTTTGAAGCACGAAATCCTTCTAACCCTGCAGTTGTTAGTGAAATTGATGGTGTGATTTCTTTTGGAAAAATAAAGAGAGGTAATCGTGAGATTATTGTAGAGTCTAAACTAGGGGAGGTTAAGAAGTATTTAGTAAAACTTTCTAGTCAGATTTTGGTTCAAGAGAACGATTACATTAAAGCGGGTATGCCATTATCAGACGGGTCTATTACACCAAATGATATCTTGAATATTAAAGGGCCTTCTGCAGTGCAACAATACTTGGTAAATGAAGTACAAGAAGTATATCGTTTACAAGGGGTGAAAATCAATGATAAACACTTCGAGGTTGTGGTAAGGCAGATGATGCGTAAAGTTAGGATTATCGATTCTGGTGATACTATTTTCTTAGAAGATCAATTAGCCCATAAAGATGATTTCATTAAAGAAAATGATGATATTTTTGGAATGAAGGTTGTTGAAGATTCAGGTGACTCTGCAAAATTAAAAGCAGGTCAAATCATTTCACCTAGAGAACTACGTGACGAAAACTCTATTTTACGTAGAGAAGATAAAGCTCTAGTAGAGGCAAGAGATGCGAAGCCAGCAACGGCGACGCCAATCTTACAAGGTATTACAAGAGCATCGTTACAAACCAAATCATTTATCTCGGCAGCCTCTTTCCAAGAGACTACTAAGGTGCTTAATGAAGCAGCAGTAGCTGGTAAAATAGACGATTTAGAAGGGCTTAAGGAGAATGTTATTGTGGGTCACAGAATTCCTGCAGGTACAGGGATGCGTAAATACAGTGATATTATCGTAGGATCTAAAGAAGAGTTTGACGAAATGATGCAAGTTAAACAAGAAATGAATTTTAATTAAATAAGGCCCTAGTTTTACCAGCCAAATGGCATGTGAAGCTTGTAAGTCGAATTATTGCTTAGCGTAATCGAAGCATATAAAACAAAAGCCTTCATGTATTTTATATTTGAAGGCTTTTAATTTTTTAAATAGTACTATTATGGCAGAAGATAAAGACAAAGAAAAACAAACTCAAAATCAAGGTCAAATTAATATTGAACTCGATGAAAAAGTAGCTGAAGGAACATATTCTAATTTAGCAATTATCAACCATTCTGTTTCTGAATTTGTTGTTGATTTTGTAAACATCATGCCAGGAGTTCCAAAAAGCAAAGTAAAATCTAGGATTATTTTAACCCCGCAGCATGCTAAGCGATTGCTTAAAGCGTTGCATGATAATGTAGCCAGATTTGAAAATGCACATGGTGAAATTAAAGATTATGAGCAACCGCCCATACCCTTAAACTTTGGTCCAACAGGCCAAGCTTAATACTTTTAAAAATAAAAAAATCGCATTGAAAATTTTCAATGCGATTTTTTATTTAAATGCTATGTTTTTTAAAACTCGGAAGTAAAATGGAATTTTATACTAGGATACTTTTGTTGTGTCATTTGCAATGAAAATGCAGAATCTGCTAAAAATACCAATTGATTTTGTTTGTCTTTTGCTAAAAAACGTTGTTTAACTCTTACAAACTCTTTATACTCTTCACTTTTAGAGCCTTTGGGGTCTACCCAGCACGCTTTATGTACGTTTAGGTTTTCGTAGGTACATTTGGCTCCATATTCATGTTCCAGTCTATATTGGATCACTTCATACTGTAAGGCGCCCACAGTGCCAATAACTTTTCGGCCATTAAGCTCTAAAGTAAATATTTGAGCTACACCTTCATCCATTAGTTGGTCGATACCTTTAAAAAGTTGTTTGGACTTTAAAGGATCGGCATTGTTGATATATCTAAAATGTTCAGGAGAAAAACTGGGCACTCCTTTATAATTTATAATTTCTCCTTCAGTCAACGTGTCTCCAATTTTAAAATTTCCGGTATCGTGCAATCCTACTATATCTCCAGCATACGAAGTATCTACAATCTCTTTCTTTTCTGCGAAAAAAGCATTAGGACTGGAGAATTTCATTTTTTTGTTATTTCTAACGTGTAAATAAGGTTTGTTTCTTTCAAATTTACCTGAAACGATTTTAACGAACGCCAATCGGTCTCTATGGTTAGGATCCATATTGGCATGTATTTTAAAAATAAAGCCGGTAAACTTATCTTCTTTGGGGTCTACTAATCGTTCTTCACTCAGTTTTGGTCTTGGACTTGGGGCAATATCTACAAAACAGTCCAGAAGCTCCCTAACTCCAAAATTATTTAAAGCAGAACCAAAAAATACGGGTTGGAGTTTTGCATTTAAATAGTCCTCTTTATCAAAGTCAGGATAAATACCTTCTACCAGTTCAATCTCTTCCCTTAAAGTTTTAGCAGCTTTATCACCAACTAATCGATCCAGTTCTGGAGAGGATAAGTCTGATATTTCTATGGTTTCTTCAATGTCTTTTCTACTATCGCCTGTAAAAAGATTGATGTTTTTTTCCCAAATATTATAAATACCTTTAAAATCGTAGCCCATTCCAATAGGGAAACTCAATGGTACGACCCTTAATCCTAATTTTTGTTCAATTTCATCCAAAAGGTCGAACGCATCTTTCCCCTCTCGGTCCATTTTATTAATGAACACAATCATAGGGATGTTTCGCATCCTACACACCTCTACTAATTTTTCGGTTTGCTCTTCAACACCTTTTGCCACATCCACCACCACAATAACACTATCTACAGCAGTTAGCGTTCTAAAGGTGTCTTCGGCAAAATCTTTATGTCCGGGAGTATCCAGAATATTAACTTTTATACCATCGTATTCAAAAGCCAAAACAGAGGTTGCTACAGAAATTCCACGTTGCCGCTCAATTTCCATAAAGTCACTGGTAGCACCTTTTTTTATTTTATTGCTTTTTACGGCCCCCGCTTCTTGTATGGCACCACCAAAAAGGAGTAGTTTTTCTGTCAAGGTCGTTTTACCGGCATCGGGATGCGCGATGACGCCAAAAGTACGCCTACGTTGTATTTCTTTTAATAAACTCATATATAGTTGTAAATCGCAGCAAAGATACTTTATAATTTATGATTTGAGAATTTCGATTTTATATTTATTTGAATGAAGCATGAGGTTTTTAATAATTTACTTGGTATTTTTGTGTTATTATGGAAGAAGAAAAAGTAATCCTCGTGAATGAAAAAAACGAGCAAATTGGTTTGATGCCAAAAATGGAAGCCCATGAAAAAGCAGTATTGCATCGCGCTTTTTCTGTTTTTATTTTTAATGATAAAAACGAATTGATGATCCAGCAACGTGCCCTATCCAAATATCACACACCTGGATTGTGGGCCAATACCTGCTGTAGCCATCAACGTGAAGGCGAAAGTAATATAGATGCAGGAAAACGGCGCTTACAAGAAGAAATGGGGTTTGTGGTCGATTTAAAAGAATCTATTTCTTTTATCTATAAGGCGCCTTTTGATAATGGCTTGACAGAACACGAGTTTGACCACATATTATTGGGTAAATATAATGGCGAACCCATTATTAATCCAGATGAAGTGGCCAGTTGGAAATGGATGTCCTTAGATGCGATAAGAAAAGATATTGAAGCGCATCCCGAGCGATATACAGCTTGGTTTAAAGTGATTTTCGATAAATTTTACGAACATATCAATGTAAAGGCATGAACGTAACGGTTAATAGAAAGGCACATTTTAATGCCGCACATAGGTTATATAGAAAAGATTGGTCTGACGACAAGAATAATGCCGTTTTTGGGAAATGTAATAACCCCAATTTTCATGGCCATAACTATGAGCTTATTGTAAGTGTTACAGGGCCTATTGATCAAGAAACGGGATATGTTATCGATATGAAGGTTTTAAGAGATATTATTAAGACTGAAGTTGAAGATGTTTTAGATCATAAAAACTTGAATATTGAGGTGCCTGAATTCAAGGAGTTAAATCCAACTGCCGAAAACATTGCTGTGGTGATATATAATAAAATGAGGCCAAATCTAGCTGCTCATTTAGACTTAAAAATAACACTTTTTGAAACACCGCGCAATTTTGTGGTGTATTCTGGAAACTAATAATTGATAATTTTAAAATAACAACATGAATAAAACACCCTTGTATCCCATAAAATTCACCCCTATATTAAAAGATAAAATTTGGGGCGGACAAAAATTAAAAAACATACTTAATAAAAACAGCGATTTGCCAAATGTTGGTGAAAGTTGGGAAATTAGTGATGTTGAAGGGGATACGTCTATTGTATCAAACGGTAGCTTAAAAGGGCAATCGTTAAAACAGTTACTGGAAACCTATAAACAAGATTTATTAGGAATACAGAATTATAGAATATTTAAAGATAAATTTCCTTTACTTATAAAGTTTATCGATGCTAAAGAAGATTTGTCCATTCAGTTACATCCTAATGATGAACTGGCCGCTAAAAGACATAATTCTTTTGGGAAAACCGAAATGTGGTACACGCTTCAAGCAGATGATGATGCCAATTTAATAGTAGGTTTTAATCAAGAGATGACACGGGAAAAATACTTAAAACATCTTAACAACAAAACGCTTCCCGAAATTTTAAATTTTGATAAAGTAAAAGAAGGTGATACGTATTTTATAGAAGTAGGCCGCATTCATGCCATTGGGGCGGGGGTTATGGTTGCAGAAATACAACAAACCAGCGATATTACTTATCGCGTTTACGATTGGGATAGAGTGGATGATAATGGGAATGAGCGCGAACTGCATAATGACTTAGCGATTGATGCTTTCGATTTTGATATGCCAGACAATTTTAGGGTAAATTATTCAAAAACGGCTAACGAGTCGAATGAAATGGTGAGCTGTCCTTATTTTACAACGCATTATATTGAGTTGGATAAAACGCTTCAAAAGGAGAATCATCAAGACTCTTTTTTCATTTACATCTGTGTAGATGGTGAAGCGACTATTAAAATCGATGACACCTCAGAACTCATAAAAAAAGGTGAAACGGTATTAATACCAGCTGCTGCAAAGCAATTTGAGATAAGTGCAACTTATGCAAAACTTTTAGAAGTATACGTGTAATTAAAAAAATATTTTTTCCTTAGCCTCAAGCGAGGCATCTTATCTATTATTTAACTACTTTTGTATAAATTTTTAAAATTAAAAGAATGGCAAATGTTAGAAACCTAAAGAAAGACATTAATTTTGTTTTAGGTGATATTATTGAAGCGGTTTATATTTGGGAGTATTCAAAAACAAATCCTGATAAAAAAGCGAGCGAGGCAATTATTGATGAAGCAATTGAAACTTTCGACACTTTAATCGCTAAAGTAAACGATAAAAATGTTGAGAATAAAAAAGCACATTTTAAAGCGATAAACCAAGAGTTAGAAACAAAAGGAAGTGCTTTAATTGAAAAAATAAACAATCTTGGATAAAATTTTTTAGCAGAGTGCTTGCAAATATCAATTTTGCGTTTATATTTGCACTCGCTAAACAATGCCGATGTAGCTCAGCTGGCTAGAGCAGCTGATTTGTAATCAGCAGGTCGTGGGTTCGAGTCCCTCCATCGGCTCTTATTAAAAGCAAAAAGACCTTTCATTTGAAAGGTCTTTTTGCTTTTAAACTAGTTCATTTTAAAAAAATATAAAAAAAAGTCTGGAAACGCTCCAGACTTTTTTTTATAATAAAAACAACTTGTTATTTAATTTCAACAAGTTCTAGTTCGAATGTTAAATCTTGTCCAGCCAAAGGGTGGTTGGCATCAATAACAATATGCTCATCGTGAACTTCGGCTACGCGAAATTGTACTTCAGACCCATCAGGGTTTTTTGAAGCCAAGCCCATACCAACCTCAGGGGTCATTTCCTGTGGTAGTTGGTCTTTTTTCACTTCATGGAACAATTCTTTTTGTACATCACCGTAAGCTTCTTCAGCAGGAATATTAACTGTTTTTTTCTCGTTAACTTTCATGTCAATCACACCTTTTTCAAAACCAGGAATCAACATCCCTTGTCCTAATGTAATTTCTAACGGTTCTCTTTCCAATGAACTGTCAAAAACCTGACCATTGCTTAACTTTCCTGTGTAATGCACTCTTACGGTGTCATTTTCTTTTACTTGACTCATAAATAGTTATGTTTACTTTTTCAATTGGGGCAAAATTACAATTTATGAGTGGGCAGCCAAGGTATTAGCCTATAAATACGATGGTTTGGGAAAAAATTAACATAAATATACCTGTTAAAGTCTAGGAGCTGGATTGAGGTTCTCTTTTGGAAGCTTAATAAAAGCATCTTGATTTTATGAAGGAAATTCTATTACTTCGAGATTTTCTATTTTTTTACCGTCAATAGTAAACCGTAACATAGTCCTTTTTTTATGAAAACCATGTTTGCCTACAGCACCTGGATTCATGTGTAATAGGTTTAGTTTTCTATCGGGCATTACTTTTAAGATATGGGAATGGCCACATATAAAAAGCTGTGGCGGATTTAGCCGAATTTCTTCACGCACTCGAACATTATAAGCGCTAGGGTAGCCACCAATATGGGTAATCCAGACGTCTACACCTTCGCACATGAAACGGTTGTTTTCGGGAAACTCCATTCTCACATGGGTATCGTCTATATTACCATAAACTGCTTTAAGAGGTTTTAAGCTTTTAATGGCATCTGTTACTTTTAAATCTCCAATATCGCCTGCATGCCATACTTCATCTGCCTGTTTTACGTATTTTAAAATCCCATCATCTATATGGCTATGGGTGTCTGAAAGAAGTAATATTTTTATCATGTATTAATAATTGTAGTAGGCAAAGTTATCGATAATTGCTTTAACCTGTTAGATGCAGAAGAAGTTCCTTAAAAGGATTTTTCATTTGCTTTAACCAAATCCTCACAAGGCAAACCAAGCCTCCATTTAAAAGATAAGCAGGCAAGTAGGTGCGTTAGGGATTGCAGCGGCATCCTTTTTTGAGGTACGAGAAAAAGATATAGCGGAAAGCCCGACCCTTGGGGAACGCCCAATTGTTTTTTTAATATATAATTAGGGGTTGACGGCTTCGTATAAAACACAAAACTGCCTATCTTTGCAGCTTCAACTAAAGTATAAAACAAATTGCGATATTTTATAGAACTTTCTTATAATGGCAGTAATTACCATGGTTGGCAATACCAGCCCAATGCAATAACTGTACAGGAAGTTATTGAAAAATCGTTGTCTGTACTTTTAAAAGGAAAAACGCCCATAATGGGGGCAGGTAGAACGGATGCTGGCGTACATGCCACGCAAATGTTTGCCCATTTTGACACCGATATGCTTTTTGATGAAACGGATATCGTGTATAAACTTAACCTTTATTTGCCAAAGGATATTGCCATCCAGAGCATTTTTAAAGTAAAAGATAAAGCCCATGCGCGTTTTAATGCTTTAAGTAGAACCTATTTGTATAGGATTACATTGCATAAAAATGTGTTTACCTTTGAAAATGTGTATTATGTAAAGCAAGATTTGGATATAGATAAAATGAACGAAGCCACAAAAATTTTGTTTGAATATCACGATTTTCAATGTTTTTCTAAAAGTAAGACAGATGTGAAAACATATAATTGTAAAATTATGAAAGCCGCATGGACTTTAATTGATGGCGAACTGCAATTTGTAATTCAGGCCGATCGTTTTTTAAGAAATATGGTAAGGGCTATAGTGGGCACGATGGTCCATGTTGGATTAGGAAAAATAAAGGTAGACGATCTTCATTCTATTATTAAATCTAAAAACAGAAGCGAAGCGGGTTTTTCGGTGCCTGGGCACGCTTTGTATTTAACGCATGTGGAGTATCCAGATGCTATTATGTTGTAAATGGGAAAAACGAAAGAAAATATATTTGATGTACGATTGTTTGTAAGGCTTTTTAAATTTATGAAGCCCTATAAAATGGTGTTTTCTTTTGTGTTTATTGCTGTTATTTTTATAGCTGTTTTAGGAGTTGCCACACCTTCGCTTTTACAACAGGCTATTGATGAAAACCTGACCACTAAAACCAAAGAAGGGTTTTTGTTTTACATTTTACTCATGATAGGGCTTTTGGTACTCGAGTTTGCGGTTCAATTGTTTTTTATTTTCTATTCGGGCTGGTTAGGGCAGACGGTTGTTAAGGATATTCGCGTAAAATTATTTAATCATTTGCTTCGTTTTAAAATGAAGTATTACGATAATTCTTCTGTAGGTGTGCTTATTACACGTGCGGTAACAGATATGGAGCGTATAGCCGATGTGTTTAGTGAAGGGCTGTTCATGATATTTCGAGATTTGCTCACTATGGTCGTGGTCTCTGGCTTTATGATCTATATGAGCTGGCAATTGAGTATTATCGTGTTTTTAATGTTGCCGCTTGTACTTTATGCGACGCTCGTGTTTCAAAAGTATATGAAAAAGGCTTTTGAGGAAGTGCGCACCGAAGTTTCTAATTTAAATTCCTTTGTGCAAGAGCGTATTACAGGTATGAAAATTTTACAGCTATTTGCAAGGGAAACTATTGAGTACGATAAATTTAAAGCCATTAATCAACGGCATAAAAAAGGCTGGTTAAAAACCATTTGGTATAATTCTATATTTTTTCCAATAGCCGAACTTTCTTCTTCCATCACTATAGGTTTGGTGGTGTGGTATGGTGGCCTGCACGCTGTGGTAGATAGTGTTGCAACCCAAGGGGTACTATTTGCATTTGTAATGTTTATACCTAAACTGTTTAGGCCTTTACGCCAAATAGCCGATAAATTTAATGCCCTGCAAATGGGTATGGTGGCTGCTAATAGGGTTTTTAGGGTATTGGATACGACTTCTCAAATTGATGATACGGGCACTTTATTGGCAAATGATTTTAAAGGCGCAATTACATTTGATAAAGTATATTTTAATTATGTCGAAGATGAAACGGTTTTAAAAGGCATTTCGTTTCAAGTAAATGCAGGGGAAACAGTTGCAATTGTAGGGTCTACAGGTGCTGGGAAGTCGACCATTATTAATTTGCTTAATCGGTTTTATGAAATACAAAGCGGGAGCATCACTATTGATGGTGTGGATATTAAAGATGTAACTCTATCATCGTTGCGCACACAAATTGCCGTTGTTCTGCAAGATGTGTTTTTATTTGCAGATACCATTCTTAATAATATTACACTTAACAATCCTGATATAACCGAAAACGAAGTGGTTCAAGCAGCAAAAGATATTGGTATTCATGATTTTATTGCAAGCCTTCCAAACGGCTATCATTACAATGTAAAAGAACGTGGTATTATGCTGTCTTCTGGTCAGCGCCAGCTTATTTCATTTTTGCGCGCTTATGTAACCAACCCAAGTATTTTGGTGTTAGATGAAGCGACGTCTTCTGTAGATTCTTATTCGGAACAACTTATACAGAATGCCACTTATAAAATTACCAAAGGGCGAACGTCTATAGTGATTGCCCATAGATTGGCTACCATTAAAAAAGCCGATAAAATTATTGTTATGGATTCTGGTGAAATAGTAGAACAAGGTACCCATAGCGAGCTTCTTAAAATAGAGAATGGCTATTATAGAAATTTATATGAAGTCCAGTTTTTAAAGGATGAAGTGGCTTAAATTAAATCTTGTTTAATTAAAGCTGTAAGTTCGTCAATATCTTCAAAAACAATAAATTCTCCATCTTTAAAATATGAAATATGTCCGGTCTCCTCACTTACCGCTAAAGCTAGTGCGTCTGTTTTTTCGGTAACACCAATGGCTGCTCTGTGTCGTAATCCAAAACGTTTTGGTATGGTTTTTTCGTTGTTTAAGGGCAGGATAACCCGAGTTGCTTTTACAGTATTATTTTTTACTATAATAGCACCATCGTGTAGCGGGCTGTTTTTAAAAAAAATACTTTCTATAATGGGCTGGGTTACCGAAATATTCATCTCATCTCCAGAAGCCGATAAAAAATCTAAATTGTTGTTCCGTTCAAAAACAATAAGCGCGCCGGTTCTGGAAGCTGCCATTTTAGTGCAAGCAGAAATGATAACTTCTACTTTGGTTTCGTTACCGGTATCGGTTTTTAAGAATCTGAAATGTTTAAAAAACTTTCGCCTACCGCTAAAGTTGGTGGATCCTACCATAAGTAAAAACTTTCTGATTTCAGGTTGGAAGACCACGATTAAAGCGATAATACCGACTTTGATAAACCCATCAAAAATATTATGTAGCATAAACATTTCGAGAAAATCGGTAAGTTTCCAAACGGCATAGATAATGATAATGCCAATAAATATGTTAATAGCAACCGTGCCTTTTACTAACTTATAGATGTAGTAAAGCAGCAATGCCACTAGAAAGACATCTATAATGTCTACAATTTTAAATTTTAAAAGATCATTAAATATTTCCAAGCTGTTTTTGGTTTTGGTAAATTTAGTAAATAATGCTAATTATAGATGAATTCGTCTTTAATAATATTAAGATGTTTGGTGTCTAATTTTAAAAACGCTGACTTTACAGTAATATACTCTTGAAATGTTAATGCCGAATTAAACTGAAGGAAAACGTGTAATTCAGATTCTGGGTTCATCTTTTTTAAGCTTTCATTTATGTTTGAAATATCGAATTGTTCAAACGTACTTAAACTGCGTTCCTTTTTAAGAGAACCTAACTGTATGCTATCAAGAGACATAATGTTTATAAACACCGATTTAGAAGGCGTTTTATGTGTTTCTAAAAAGGTTTCTCCAAAAGAATAATTGATATGAGTAAACTCAATAAAACCGAGATTTTTTTCGCTGGTATCATGGCAGGTGAAATAGTTTTTAGCATGTATGTTTTTATGGCTAGAGCTCGATTTCTTTTCCTGTAAGGATTTTATATGCGGAATTACCTGTTTTAGGCTTAAACGCTTATCAACGTTCACGAGCCAGTTTGTGCTTACTATAAGGTTGTTTTTGTTTAATTCGACATGATCTGTTTTGGCTTCATTATAAAAAAGATAGGCGGCAGATACGTCGTTTATTTCTACAATATCAGAATGGTCTATTTCTGGTAATTGGATTACTTTATCATTACCGCAAGATAGAGCAGTAAGGCTTAGAGTTATTATAAGTAATAGGATGTGTTTCATTTTAAACATTTAACGCGTTTATCAATTTAATACATTCCATAGCTTCTTTAACATCATGCACTCTTAAAATTGATGCCCCTTTTTGTAAAGCCACGGTATTTAAAACAGTGGTTCCGTTTAAAGCTTGGTTTGCTGTAGTTTCCAGTAGTTTATAAATCATAGATTTTCTAGAAACTCCAATAAGTAGCGGTCTTTCTATTATTTTTAAAAGTTCCAGAGTGTTTAAAAGGTTATAGTTTTGTTCTAAGGTTTTTGCAAAACCAAAGCCTGGATCTATAATAAGATCTACGATGCCCAATTTTGTTGCTGCGGCAATACGCTCAGAAAAATAATAAATCATGGTTTTTACCAAATTATCATAATCGGTATGCTGTTGCATGTTTTGGGGCGTTCCGCGCATGTGCATCATAATATACGGTACGTGTAATTGGGCAATAGTTTGTAGCATGTTATCATCTAATTGTCCTGCAGAAATATCGTTAATCATGCAGGCGCCAGCTTCAATACAGTTTTGGGCAACAGCACTTCTAAAGGTGTCTATAGAAAGCAAAACATCTGGGAAGTGTTTTAAAATTAATTCAACAATAGGGAGTATGCGATGGAGTTCTTCGTGTTCGCTAACATCATCTGCATTTGGCTTAGAGCTATAAGCGCCCACATCAATAAAGGTAGCGCCATCGTTAAGGATCCTTTCAACATGGTTTAAGATTTCTTTTTCGCTTTTGTATGCACCGCCATCGTAAAACGAATCGGGTGTTATGTTTAGGATTCCCATCACTTTTGGCGATGATAAATCGATAAGTTGTCCTTTGCAGTTAATGGTCATACTATTACGGGTTCGGGTCTCAAATTTTAAACTCTTAAAACGAGCTTTTAAAACCGTTGGAAATTCATTTTTAACTTGAAACATTAGATTTTAAGCTTCAAAGATAGGTTTAAAACTTTGCACCTTAAGCTTTGAACTTTGAACAATTTAAGCGAAATTTACACAAAATTCTATGTATTCATGCAAAATACCTCAAAACAATACGATGCGGTAATTGACACGTGTAAGCGCTTATTTATAAAAAAAATGGGGGATTACGGTAGTGCATGGCGCATATTGAGATTACCCTCTTTAACAGATCAAATTTTTATAAAAGCGCAGCGAATTAGGGGGCTTCAGCAAAACGCCGAACAGAAAATAGATGAGGATGAGGTGAGTGAGTTTATTGGCATTGTCAATTACTGTACTATGGCATTGATCCAACTTGAGAAAGGCGTAGTAGAACAACCCGACTTGTCTATTGAAGCGGCCACAAAATTATACAGCGAAAAAATAGCCATTACCAAAACACTTATGGAAAACAAAAACCATGATTACGGTGAAGCATGGCGCGATATGCGTGTAAGTAGCTTAACCGATTTGATTTTACAAAAGTTATTACGTGTAAAACAAATTGAAAATAATAAAGGCAAAACTTTGGTAAGTGAGGGCATTGGTGCCAATTATCAAGATATGATCAATTATGCGGTCTTTGCTTTAATTCATTTGAGTGAAAAATAAATTAGTAGTAACCGGTCACCTTGAGCGTAGTCGAAAGGTCTTATTAAGGCAAAATATATGAAAGTATTAGTAAACATATCAAGAGTTCTCGTAGGTATATTATTTATATTCTCTGGATTTATAAAACTTAACGACCCTCTTGGGTTTTCTTATAAATTACAGGAATATTTTAGCCCAGACGTACTAAATATTCCTTTCTTAGAACCTTATGCCTTAATGATTTCGGTTTTTGTTGTTGTTTTTGAAGTGGTGCTTGGTGTGTTCTTGCTTATTGGTTATAAACCTAAATTTACGGTTTGGAGCCTAATGGCCATGATGGTGTTTTTCACCTTCTTGACTTTTTATGCCGCTTATTTTGAAAAAGTAAAGGATTGTGGCTGCTTCGGAGATTTTTTAAAGTTAGAGCCTTGGGAAACGTTCTGGAAAGACGTTGTACTTTTGGTATTGATTATCATTCTTTTTATAGGTGTAAAGTACATCGCTCCATTATATGGTAGGTTAACAACTACCATATTGGCTTTGTTGAGTTTTATTTTAAGTTTAGGGTTCGGTTACCATGTGTTGATGCACCTGCCCGTGTTCGATTTTAGGGCTTATAAAATAGGGAACAATATAAAAGAGGGGATGAGCATTCCAGAAGATGCCCCAAAACCGCTTGTGGAGTATTATTGGACATTTAATATAAATGGAGCGGAGCAAACCATAACTACAAAAGGGGCTTATCCCGATGTGGATGGCGATTTTGTAGGAGTAGATACTAAAGTAATACGGGAAGGTTACCAGCCTCCTGTAGTCGATTTTTCTATAGAAAGCGAAGACGAAAACCTGGTGGACGAGTTTTTAAATGAAGAAAAACTAATTATTGTAGTGTCTTACGGTTTAGAGTTTATTGAAAGGGAAGGTGCTCTAAAGTTAAAAGCGTTGCAAAAAGAAGCTCGTGAAAAAGGTTATAAAATTATTGGTTTAACGGCCTCTGGGGAATCGGAAAAGCAACGGATTAAGGCTGCTTATGGTTTAGATTTTGAGTTTTATTTATGTGATGAAAAGGCACTAAAAACAGTTGTGCGTTCTAACCCTGGTATTTTAGAACTGGATAAGGGAACGGTTAAACAAAAGGTGCATTGGAATGATTTAGAAGATTTAAAACTGTAATGCTAAGTTGTATTTGTAAAAATAAATCAATTCACAAACCTTCTATTTGATAAGCTATTTACTAAATAAAATGTATTATGCGTTACTCACATTATTTGGGGTAGTAACGGTTATTTTCTTTTTATTTAATGTGCTTCCAGGGGATCCGGCACAAATGATGCTGGGACAAAACGAAGATAGTGCCCAATTGGCAATAGTTAAACAAAAATATGGTTTTGATAAGCCCATCACTACGCAGTATTTTTATTATTTGAATGATTTATCACCCTTGTCCCTTCATTCAAAATCTCCCGAAGACTATACGTTTTTAAGCACAGGAAAATACTCAGCTACCCCATTGTTTTCTATAGGCAGTATCACAACCGTTTTTAAGTTCCCCTATTTAAGAGAGTCTTTTACAAAACAAGGCAAAAAGGTAAGTCAGGTTCTAGCAGAGACGCTTCCCAATACTTTTGTACTTGCTGTTACTGCTATTGTTTTTGCCATGCTGCTAGGTGTTGTATTAGGCATTATATCTGCATTATACAAAGATAAATGGCAGGATAAAACCATTCAAATCTTTAGTACATTTGGTATGAGTGTTCCTTCTTTTTTTAGTGCTATTTTATTTGCTTGGTTTTTTGGCTATGTTCTGCATGAGTATACACATTTGGAAATGACAGGAAGCTTATATGAACTCGACGATTTTGGGGAGGCTATGCACATACAATGGAAAAATTTAATACTTCCTGCCCTAGTTTTGGGTATCCGGCCTCTAGCGGTAGTGATTCAACTGATGCGAAACTCGTTGTTGGAAGTCCTTAATCAAGATTATATAAGAACCGCAAGAGCCAAGGGCTTGAGCGAGTTTCAGATTATAAAAAGGCATGCGGTTAAAAATGCTTTAAATCCAGTAGTTACAGCTATTTCGGGATGGTTTGCCTCGATGTTGGCAGGAGCTGTATTTGTAGAGTATATTTTTGGTTGGAATGGTCTTGGAAAAGAAATTGTTAATGCTTTAAACACTTTGGATTTACCAGTGATAATGGGTTCTGTGTTAATTATAGCCTTACTCTTTATAATTATTAATATTTTTGTAGATATGATTTACGTTTGGTTAGATCCCAAGGTTAAATTGGAATAAATGTTCAAACAAAAAGAATCTCTTTTATGATAAAATATTTCAAGATTTTAATTATTTTTATACTGTTTTCGGGGTGTAACTCAGAGGTGCCAACCCAGTTTTCAGAAGCTGCTTTAAATGATGTTTTTACCACCTTAGATGGAAGCTCGATTAAACTTCGTGATATTTTAAAATTACATGAAGATAAAACCATTCTCATCGATGTTTGGGCCTCTTGGTGCGGCGACTGTATAAAAGGAATGCCTGATGTTAAGGCCTTGCAAGAAGCGTATGGCGATGTAGCTTATGTGTTTTTATCTTTAGATCGCACAGAGCGCGCATGGAAAAAAGGTATAAAAAAGTACGATGTTCGCGGTGAGCATTACTATATGCCGTCTGGTAAAAAAAGTGCTTTTGGGTCGTTTGTAAAAATAGATTGGATACCCCGTTATATGGTAGTCGATTCTAAAGGACATATTAAGTTGTTTAAAGCCGTAGAGGCAGATGATATAAATATAAAAAAACGTTTAATTAATTAATAAAAGCCCTTCCCACTTATGCTCTAGGTTTAGACAACGTATGGAAAAGGTAAATAGAATCTTATGAGAAAACAAATAGTAGCAGGAAACTGGAAAATGAACAACGATTTGGCGCAAACCGAAACCTTGATTACAGATTTAAAAAATCAGACGAAAACGTCAAATGCTGAAGTGATGATTGCTCCAACATTCACTAACCTATGGCAGGCTTACCAAACGTTAAAAGATCATGATATAGAAGTGATCGCACAGAATATGCATTTTGCTGAAAACGGTGCTTATACAGGGGAGATAAGCGCGAGTATGTTAAAGAGCATTGGTGTTAATACCGTAATTTTAGGGCATAGCGAACGTCGTGAGTATTTTAATGAAACGGATGAATTATTGGCTAAAAAAGTAGATGCGGCTTTAGCAAATGATATTCGTGTTATTTTCTGTTTTGGTGAAGAATTGGCCGATAGAAAATCTAAAAACCATGAAAACGTAGTGGGAAGCCAGATTAAAAATGGATTATTTCATTTAAAAGCCGATGCCTTTAAAAATATTGTATTGGCTTACGAACCCGTTTGGGCCATTGGTACTGGCGAGACTGCTAGTCCAGAACAAGCACAAGACATGCATGCTTTTATTAGAAAAACTTTGGCAGATCAATATGGAAAAGATGTTGCCGATAGTGTTTCCATTCTTTATGGAGGTAGTGTGAAACCAGCAAATGCTAATGAGATTTTTTCTAAACCAGATGTTGATGGTGGTTTAATTGGTGGTGCTGCATTACAAGCAGATGACTTTTATGCTATTGTAAACGCTTTCTAAATACTTTTTTGGTCTATCATTCATTTTTAACCGAGTTTAAGAATAATGATAAAGTAATATACTGCATCCTTTTTTTGTACTTTTGTGCCAAAGAAGGATGCTGTTTTTATTGATAGCCATTTCATATCATTCAAAAAAAATATAGATTATACATCAATATGTCAAATATCATTTACATAGGCTACGAATTCAAAGTCTCACCGTTACAACCAGGAGTAGAGATTCTTATTGCAGAATTAGGCTATGCCGGTTTTGAAAGTTTTGTAGAAACAGAAACTGGCGCTACAGCTTATATTCAAAAAGAAGCATGGCACGATGCCATCTTGGAGGAGATTCAAATTTTGGACTCTGATGAATTTGAGATTAGTTATAGTTTTAATGAAATTGAACAAACCAATTGGAATGAGGAGTGGGAAAAAAACTTTAATCCGATTGTTGTTGATGATATTTGTGCTGTTAGAGCTCCTTTTCATAATAAGTTCGACACGGAATTTGATATTATTATCGAACCTAAAATGAGCTTTGGAACAGGGCATCATGAAACGACACATATGATGATCCAACATGTTTTAAAGAATGATTTTACCAATAAATCGGTTTTAGATATGGGGTGTGGTACGGGAGTTTTGGCCATCTTGGCAGAAATGAAAGGTGCCCAGCCTATTGATGCCGTAGATTATGATAATTGGTGTTATCTTAATAGTTTGGAAAATGTAGAACGTAATAATTGCAAACATATTAGCGTTATAGAAGGAGATGCTTCTGTTCTGGAAAACAAAAAATACGATATAATCATTGCTAACATAAACCGCAATATTTTATTGCAGGATATGGAGGCCTATGTGTCTTGCTTAAATAAAAAAGGAATGATGTTTTTAAGCGGATTTTATAATGACGATATTCCTGTAATAAGAGCTATTTGTGAAAAACATCTGTTAAAATTTGAAGAAAAACTCGAAAGAAACCATTGGGTCGCTTTAAAGTTTTTAAATTAGTGTAAAATAACTTTTTTATATTTTTTAAGAATATCTAAAATTTGCCAACCAAAATGCTGAACTATAGAAACTTAGGTCAATTATTTGTAAGTTGAAATATTATGAGTACTAAAGAAAAAACATTAGAAGAAATATTACTTAAAGAAGAGGTTTTGACTCAAAACGAAATTGTGCTTTACAATGATGAGGTCAATACATTCGATCATGTTATAGAAACCCTTATGTATGCGTGCGACCATACTCCTGAACAAGCAGAACAATGTTCTATTATTGTCCACTATAAAGGTAAATGTACGGTAAAAACCGGTTTGTACGACGATTTGAAGCCTCGATGTTCCATGCTTTTGGAAGCAGGCTTAAGTGCAGAGATTGTTTAGGTTTAGTTTATTTTCTATATAAGGATGATGCATTGTGTGTTTTAATGTTAGCCTTGTGTTTAACAAAAAATATCTTTACGCTTTAATTTAAAACTAAGTGTATTCTTACTAAATTTATAAAAAACTCAGATTAAATTTTAATCTGAGTTTTTTCGTTTTAACCTTAATACACCTTTAAAACAAGAAGGCTTGTTACTCGAAGCATTTTTAATACTCTATTATATTTCAGGATCAAGCTAGTCTATAAAAAAAAGCTAATCTGTTTTTCTTGTAATTGGGAAAGTAGGTCCAAATACTTTGTTTGGGTGCTGCCAAAAGCAGCCGATATGGCTTTTTTATCCAAAGTACTAATACCTATAACCAGAAAGTTAGCTTCATTTCTGTTTTATAAAAGCAGTCACGTACGATTAAGTTGTGCTTTTTATCGAAAAAAACAGATTTTGAAAGTAAACTATTTCTTTGTTTGTAGGAAAAGAAATATCTTTGGATACTGAATTAATAATCTGTATAAACCATAGTTGTTTAATTTAAATATAACTTTAAAAATGGAACATACACTAGAGAGTGGTTTAATGGGATGAAATAGGTTAAAAATAT
>NZ_JBHMFC010000030.1:0-4764 GCF_042427585.1 Mariniflexile ostreae
AATAAATTGGCAATAGATAAAAGTGAATCAGAGGACATAGAAATTTTTGCTCCAAAGTTCTTTCTTTTTTAGTTACTCCACAACTTTTTGCGTTGACCCGTTTTATATGTATGAAGCCTTGTTCTTTTTTCTGCAAGACTATCAAAATTATAGTTTACAGTGTGCTAGGACAAACAAAGTCGGTTTTAGGCAAATCTGTTTTTTTAATGGCATCAAAACCGCCTTCAATATTTATTAAATTCTCAACTCCTCTTGCCTTTAAAATAGATGCAGCAATGGCGGAACGGTACCCACCGGCACAATGGATGTAATACGTTTTGTTTTTATCTATGGCATTCATGTTCTTATTAATAACGTCTAAAGGAAAATGCTTCACATGACTTCCTTTTAAATGCTCCGATTGGTATTCTCCATCTTTTCTAACATCTAAAATATTCAAAACCTCTTTTTTAAAACGTTCCGCTAAGGTTTCTACAGAAATGGAGTCTATATTTTCTGTATCTTTTCCTGCCTTTTTCCATGCCATTAATCCACCTTTTAGATACCCCAATGTATTGTCATAACCTACACGAGACAATCGGGTAACGGTTTCCTTTTCCATCCCTTCTGGGGTAATTAATAAAATAGGTTGCTTTAAATCGGTTATTAAAGCACCTACCCAAGGCGCGAATCCCCCCTGTAATCCAATAGAAATGGAATTGGGTATATGTGCTTCTAGAAACTCTTTTTCTGTTCGTACATCTAGCATCAATGCGCCAGTATGATTGGCGATGGCTTCAAATTCTTTAGGACTTAAAGGGGTGTCGCCCTTTTTTAGGATGGTTTCAAAACTGTCGTATCCAGACTTGTTCATCATAGCATTTTTTGCAAAGTACTGAGGCGGGGGCGGAATGCCATCCAGTACTTCTTTAACAAATTCTGCTCTTGACATATCTTCACGCAAGGCATAATTTGTTTTTTTTTGTTCGCCTAAAATGCCTATGGTTTCTTTGCTTAAATTTTTACCACAAGCAGAGCCTGCTCCATGGGCTGGATATACAATAACATCATCTGGCAATGTCATAATTTTATTTCTTAAAGAATCATAAAGCATACTTGCCAAATCCTCTTTGGTGAGGTTTGATTTTATAGCCAGATCTGGCCTGCCTACATCGCCTAAAAATAAGGTATCTCCAGAGAATATAGCATGCTCTTTACCTTTAGCATCTAACAAAAGATAGGTAACGGACTCTAAAGTATGCCCTGGTGTGTGTAGCACTTTAATAGTGAGATCACCAAGCTTAAAGGTTTCATTGTCTTTTGCTATATAAGCATCGTATCCCGTTTCTGCACTTGGGCCAAAAATAATGGTTGCACCTGTTTTTTTAGCCAAATCGATATGGCCAGAAACAAAATCGGCATGAAAATGTGTTTCAAAAATATATTTTATTTTAGCGTTTTCACTTGCTGCCTTGTCTACGTACTGTTGTGTTTCCCTTAAAGGGTCTATTATAGCAACTTCGCCGTTAGATTCAATATAATATGCACCTTGAGCCAAACATCCTGTATAAATTTGTTCTATTTTCATTTCGTGTTATTTTTATTTCCTTTTAATAGGCTTGTATTATTAATGGTTCTTTTATAAAAAAGAACCGAAACCAACCAAATTTAATAATTATCACCGGGTTTTATCGCGTATTATAGCTTCTTTAACTAATTGATTTCTTTATATATAATATAAATGGCCATAATTAAAGTAAAAATACCAAAGCTTTTTTTGAGCTTTTCTCCACTTATAAACTTTGAAAGATAAACGCCTATTAGAATTCCAATAATAGAAATAAAAGTAAAAATGAGTAGAAAAACCCATTCAATTTTTAAATTTTGGATATCCCCTAAAAAACCAATAAGCGAATTGATTGTTATAATAATTAAAGAAGTACCCACTGCTTTTTTCATAGGTAAATTGGCCCACAATACTAAAGCAGGAATATATAAAAAGCCACCGCCTGCACCAATAAGTCCGGTTACGGTACCAATAGCAAGACCTTGTATAAACGTGTAATAATAGGCTTGTTTATGCTTTTTATCTTCTTGTATTTTCGCTTTCCTTATCATAGAAATAGCTGCTAAAACCATGATAAGGGCAAAAAATATCATGATGCCCATTTCTTTTGTCAACATAAATTTATTGAAGGAAAAAAGAATATCGGGTATGTTAGGAACTAAATACATCCGCGATAAGTAAACCGCTAAAAACGAAGGGAATGAAAAGGCTAAACCGATTTTAAAATCCACCAAACCTTTTTTGTGTTTTTGATAGGTACCTACCAAAGACGTGGCACCTACAACAAAAAGAGAATATGCCGTTGCCATAACGGGGTTGTATCCTAAAAGATATACTAGTAAAGGTACGGTTAAAATAGAACCACCCCCACCAATAAGGCCCAAAATCAAGCCTACAATCAATGCTCCAGTATAGCCTATAAGGTGGATGGTATCCATTTAATGGGGGAGTTTGTCTCTTATTAAGCCGTATACATAAGTTCCTAACAACGCGGCCGCTATAACGATAAGGATGCTAAAAGCACCCGTGCCCACTAGAATGTACATGGGGCCAGGACATGCGCCAGATAGCGCCCAGCCTAATCCAAATAAAGTGCCCCCCACAATATAACGAACCCAGCCTTTATCTTTGGGTGGTACGGACATATACCTCCCTTCTATATTTTTAAATTTAAACTTTTTCGAAATAAAAACTAAAAGCATTCCTGTAATAACTGCCGACCCAATAATACCGTACATGTGAAATGATTCAAAGCGGAACATTTCATAAATGCGATACCATGATACAGCTTCTGATTTTACGAGGACGATTCCAAATACAACTCCGACAATTAAAAATTTTATAAACGTCATATCAACTAAAAATTAAAGGAAATAAAAGATGAATCATAGCTAAGCCTCCAATAAAAAATCCAATTACAGCAATTAATGAAGGTCTCTGTAAATTGCTCAATCCTGTTATGGCATGTCCAGATGTACAACCGCCGGCATAACGGGTACCAAAACCGACTAAAAAACCTCCGATAACTAAAATAGCTAGACCTTTAGCCGTAAAAACAGCATCCCAGCTAAAAAGTTCTGCTGGCAATAATGCTGCTCCTGCGTTTTGGAAACCTAAAAGAGAGAGGTTTGCTGAGGTTTTGGGATTTAAATCGATACTAACTGGGTCAGATAATAAAAAATGAGCTATATACCCTCCCATTATAGCGCCTAGTACAACCACTAAGTTCCATTTATCTAATTTCCAATCAAAGTCAAAAAACTTAGTCTTTTTTCCTGCTCCTGCCATAGCACATAAAGTGCTTAGGTTTGAAGACATGCCAAAGGTTTTTCCGAAGTAAATAAGGATAAACATAATGATAGCAAGTAATGGGCCTGAGATGTACCATGGCCAAGGGTTTAAAATAGCATCCATATATTTTTTATGAATTAGGTTTTTTAAATAGTATAGTCTGTTTTTTTTACAATACTTCGATTTTATTTCGACTTAATTTTATTTTATTTTGATTTTCTAATTGTTTAAGAAGCCTGGAAATAACAACTCTGGACGTGTGTAGGTCTTCTGCGATTTCCTGATGTTTTACAAAAATGGTTTTAGAATCATGTAGAATGGTCTTATCAATCAAAAACTTAAGCAAGCGTTCGTCCATTTTTAAAAAAGCAAGGGTATCAATAGTGTCTAGCATTTCGCTAAAGCGTTTTTGATAGGTGTTTAATATAAAGCCTCGCCATGTTTCATTGGTGTTAAACCATTCCTGCATGTTGTTTACAGGAATCATAATTAAGCTTGAATCTTTTTCAGCAATAGCCCGAATCTTACTTTTTGAAGATTCTGCACAACAGCTTAGGGACATGGTACAGGTATCACCCACTTCTAAAAAATAGATAAGCAGGTCGTACCCATTTTCATCTTCTCTTAGGATTTTAACATGACCGCTTACCAGTAAAGGAATGTGGGTAAGGTATTGGTTGATATCAATAATAATATCATCTTTCTTAAAGTTTTTTAAAATACCAACTTCAGAAATAGCGGTGATTAATTTGGTGTCAAAAATATGACTAAAATTTTTCTGTAATAGCTCAGTTTCCATGCTCAAAAATAATGATTTAAAATTTGGAATAAATTGTTTGGTTATAAATTAATAAAAATACTATATTTGCACCCGTGTTAACAACCTTATGGCGCTTGATATATAAAACGCTAGTATTATTACAAAGGTAACATGAATTAAAAATGGCCTCGTGGCGCAACTGAATAGCGCACTTGATTACGGCTCAAGAGGTTACTGGTTTGAATCCAGTCGAGGTCACTCTAAGCTTTGTCAAAAAGCACCAAAACCGCGCAAATCCTAGGATTTACGCGGTTTCTTATTTTTTAGGGATTCATCCAATTTGATCTTTATGGTAGCTCTATGGGGATCAAGTCATAAAGTTGTGGGATTTTAAGATTATGCATAAATTGTTGTAAGTCTATATAGGAAGAACTCTACGTTTCTAACCCCTCTGAACTGCGCTCTAAATGCCTTTATTTTTGCATTGAACGATTCTGCCGAAGCATTGGTGCTTCTGTTGTCAAAGTAGTTCAGTATGTTTTGATAATGGATGGACATTGTTCGGATCAAGTCAAAAAGTTGTGGGATTTTAAGATTATGCATAAATTGTTGTAAGTCTATATAGGAAGAACTCTACGTTTCTAACCCCTCTGAACTGCGCTCTAAA
>NZ_JBHMFC010000031.1:0-36987 GCF_042427585.1 Mariniflexile ostreae
CTTACTCCGCCATTATCTAATACAACATTTTAAGACCAAACTAAAAAGCCCTAGAAAATCGCATTACAAAAAGGATGACCATGCTGAAAAAGCGTTTTTAAAAACCTCCTAATACGCTAGATGACATTAGATTAAGTCTAAATAAAGATAGTTATGAAGATGTAAACCTCTACTTTCAAGACGAAGCACGCTTTGGAATGATGAATCATTTAGGAAGCTATTTAACCGCCTCTGGAGTAAAACCAATAGTGACCTATCAGCATGTTTTTAAGACAACATACCTTTACGGGAGCTACTCGCCCATAAATGGAGATAGTTTTGTTTGGGAAATCAATGGTGTGGACAACAAAATATTTGAAGCATACCTTGGAGCGTTCTCCAACTATAAACCAAAAGAATATAAAATAGTGGTTATAGATAACGCAGGGTTTCATTCAACTAAACACATAAAAGTACCGAAAAACATATACCTATTAAGAATCCCCCCTTACAATCCAGAACTAAATCCTTGCGAGCAAGTTTGGCAGTACATTAAAAATAGATTTAAAAACCAACGCTTTAAAACAATGCAAGATTTAAAAAAATGGCTGCATGAAATGATAAATGAAATGAAAGCTGAAACAATCAAATCAATTACAGGAAATCATCATTATGTAAATTCATTTATAACGACTTTTAAAATTTAAATTGGTATTACACAGATTTTAGGTACAGTGTTATAGCATCCTACAAAAACACAAGAAAGGTTTTATGTAGTACATAAAACCTTTCTTTTTTGAATTGCTATTAATCTACTTAATTATCCAATAAACTTATTTAGGGCAAATAAATTTATTAATATCGTCTTTATTTATTTTCGGATTAGCACCCTCACTTCCAGCAACTAAGGCCCCAATGGCACAAGCAAAATCTAAGGCATCTTGAGGCTTACCATCTTTGAGCAACATATTAATTAGAGACGCTAAAAACGAGTCTCCCGCACCAACCGTATCTACCACCTCTATTTGATAGCCACTATTATAATAATACGTATCGTTACAATATAAAATCGCACCATGGCGCCCTTTTGTAACACAAATCGTTTTGGTATTGGTATGCTCTGCTATAAACTTAATATTTTGTTCTAAAGAGTGTGTTTTAGAATCGAACAAGTCTCCAATTTCAAAAATTTCATCATCATTAAATTTTATAAAATCTGCCGCTTTCATTAAATGATTTAAAACATCAATAGTATAATAAGGTTCTCTTAAATTAATATCAAAAACCTTATATTTTGCCAGCTTCAAAAGCGCATACAAAGTATGCCTCGAGGTTTCGTCTCTAGCCACCAAACTCCCATAAATAAAAGCATCGGCATTACGCGTTATGTTTTCAGTGTTTTCGTTTAATTGAATATTATCCCAAGCACGAGGAAATTTAATATCATAGGAAGCTGAGCCTTTTTGATTTAGCATCACCTTTACCTTCCCTGTTTTCAACTTCTCGTCTACCTGCAGATTTTCTGCATACACTCCTTGTTCAATAATGTATGCTTCAATTTTTTTTCCTTTTTTATCGTTTCCTATTCTACTAATAATAGAAACATGATTATCTAACGATTGTAAACGTAGGGCAACATTTAAAGGTGCCCCTCCTATTTTTTTATGTGCTGGAAAAACATCCCATAACACCTCGCCAAAGCAAACTATATTTTTCATTTAATGGTTATTTAAAACGTTAGTATTAATATCTTTTACACATGTTTCTACGCCGTTATTTACAATATTTTGATAAGCACTGGTGTAGGCGTTAACAAACACCTTAGCGTCTTTTAATTTTCCAAAAACAGAATCTATCTCTAAAAAAGCTTCTGGATAGTCTATTGCCGCATTGGCTTTTTCATTTAACGCCGCTTTCATAGCGTCTTTAATGGTTAATTCCTTACCACTTTCATCTTTACCTAAGCTGTAAACGGCCCAAGCCGCCGTTACAAAAGCCGCCAGTTTTACGGATCCTTTTTTTTCTAATTGTGCATTTACAGTTGGCAAAATGAAGATTGGAAACTTAGCAGAAGTCTCTGAACAAATTCTATCGATTTGGTCTTTAATATTGATATTCCCAAACCGTTCTAACAGTGATTGTTTGTAATTATTTAAATTAACACCTTCTAAATCACCTAATATAGGTGTAACCTCCACATCCATATAGTGGTTTAAAAACGCACTAATATTTGGGTTACCAACTGCTTCATCTATGGTCTCATAACCTAGCAAAGCACCAAGAATACCCAACACAGAATGTCCTGCATTTAATAAGCTCAGTTTCATTTTTTCGTAAGGCACGACATCTTTCACAAATTGTGCACCTACGGTTTCCCAAATAGGTCGTCCTGCTATAAAATCATCTTCAATAACCCATTGTTTAAAAGGCTCGCATACCACCGGCCAAGCATCATCAATACCTGTAGTCTCTGTTAAATAGTCAATATCACTTGCAGAAGTTGCCGGAGTTATCCTATCGACCATAGCATTGGGAAAAGACACATGTGCCTCTATCCAGTCCTTAAGCTCAGGTTCGGCTCTTTTAACATAACTTAATAGCATGTTTTTGGTCATGTGGCCATTTCCTTGAATATTATCGCAAGATTGGATGGTACAACCTTTTAATCCACGTGTTTTTCTTAGTTTTAAAGCTTGTGTTAAATATCCAAAAATGGTTTTGGGTGCATCCGCATGCTCTAGATCATGTTGAATCAATGGATTACCAAAATCGAATGCTTTAGTAGCTTCATTATAATTATAGCCGCCCTCTGTTATGGTTAATGAGATGATTTTAACCTCTGGACTAGCCATTTTTTCAATCACTTTAATCGGGTTTTCTGGAGCATACAAGCACTCTACTATTGCACCAATCACGCGCGTAGTATGGCTACCATCTAATTCTTTAACAATTAAGGTATATAAACCATCTTGTTCTTTTAAGGTATGATATATTTTGGTATCAAAATTCAATAAGGCCACTCCACAAATCCCCCAATCTGTTATCGATTCATCATGCAACAACTGATCTGTATAAAGAGCTTCATGCGCTCTATGAAAACCCCCAATACCTACATGAACGATACCGGTTTTAATGGAGCTTCTATTATATGTGGGACAAGGAATTCGATTTGCAATTTCTGCCAAATTCTTCTGATTAAGTTTTAGGATTTTTTCCATGATATTTATTTTTTTTGATTTTTGCTGCGTTTTAGCGCCCAATATGCGGTTATAAAGTAGATTAAAGTACAGATGAATGCATAGCGATAAAATAGCTCACGATTTTCAACATACATCGTTTCATTTGAACTGCCAAAAAGAACAATACTGGCAAGAATAAGGGTAATTAATAATACAAGAACAGAAACAGTTCTTAATACTTGGGTAAAAATTGAGGTGTCTTTTATAAAAACAGGCTCCAATTCGGCCTTTTGCTCTTGAAACGTCTCAATATTTTCATTACGCATGCGCTCTTCTTCTACGGCCTCAGGATATTTGTTTTTAGCGCCATAACGTCCAGCCAAAAATGTATAAACAATAATGGTGAACACCCAAGTTGGCAAAAACAAATAAAAGAAAGACATCACATTTAAGGCATTTAAACCAAAGCCAAATACCAAGCCCGAACCCCACGAAGCAATAGCAGGTGTACTAAAGGTTAATTGGCGGTAGTGCGACCAGTAGCGTGTATAACCAATTCTAGGAAAGATTTGATGTTCGGCAAAAACTATTGCTCCTACCGGCACCACCAATAACCCGGCATAGGTAAGCAAGGGAAGCATTTGTGAAAACACAAAAGGGAAACATGCTACCACCATAGTGACCAGCCCCACCAGTAAGGTTGTTTTACGTCGCGATTGTTTGTTAAAAATGGCCTGAGCAGCCAAGCCCGCTCTGTAAAGGTTAGCCACGGCCGTGGTCCAACCCGCCACGATTACAATAATAAAACCAGACCAGCCTAATGCGTAATAAGCCACATCGCCAGGATCAAGCTCTACAATGGATTTTCCAATAATTACAGCAGCCCCTGCGCCCATAATTCCTGCAGATATCCAAGCCACATAATGACCAAACATCATGCCTGTACTTGTGGCCAATCCGTAAGATTTCTTTTTTGCAAAACGCAGTAAAGCCATGTCAATAAGTCCAAAATGTGTGATGGTATTTGCTGCCCATGCAAAACCGATAACCTCTGTAAGTCCAATGCCAGGCTCGCCATTACTATTAACCCCCGTCCATATCGATTGATCGCCCAAATTTATAAAATCGCTCCAGCCATTTGGCAAGGGCCTACCTAATACTTCTAAAGATAATGCTGGCAATAAGACAAAGGCTCCGCAAGTAAACATAACAAATAACCATGGTGCGCAAATTCCGGAAAAATCGGAGACCGCATTAAATCCGTATATGGCAATAGCCACCACCACAGAACCCACAATTAACACAATTGCTATAAACCATAAATTTGTTGGATACCAATTGAGCTGTGCTGGAATATTAAAAGCAAAGCGGACGGCAGTTGCCGATACCGTAATCATGGCTGCGGAAATAACCGTAAAAATTATAACATTTGCCCAATTATAAAGCTTCGTCATGGAGTCTCCCGCTATCTTATTCAAATAGGTATATAAACTCAAGCGCGTATCGACGGCAATTGGAGACGTAATAAGTGTCCAACTAAGCACGGCCAAAATATTACCTATCAATAAGCCAAGTAAAATATCTTTGGTTGTTGCTCCTAATGCCACAAAAGTTGCCCCGATAACAAATTCTGTAGCAGCAACATGCTCGGCAGCATACAATCCTGCAAAGTGTGTCCAACCATGTAATCTGTGCTTAGAAATTGGCAACTGTTCTTCTTCTAAAGCTTCGAACTGCTTAAAGTTATTGGATGTGTTCATGGGTTTGTTTTTTTTAGAATTAACTTAACTTAGTTGGTGTTTTTTGAATTCGCTTTCATGTTGGACCATAACATTTAGCAATAAGTAGCATTAAACAAAACCATCTTTCACTTAAAGCAGCATGGTTCAATTAAATGGCAATAAAGACCTAGAATAGGTGCTTTAAAATAAAGTAATATCTAGCTGTAAAACTGTTTTTTCCTGTTCTGGATTCCACATAACAGTAACATTTACAGGTAATTTATAACTTTTTATTGATATATCATTACTAAATGTCGCACCAATGTTAATTATATTTCCTACACCATCTGTATAAAACGTTTGATCTGTTATAAAAGACCATGCTCCACCAGCAAAAAGAGATAAGCTTGAGTTTTGATTATTCCAAACCTTACTACTCACTTCAAAATAATGTGTCCAAGAGTTTTTTAAGACACCATTATCGTGTAGCTCATAATCTCCAGAACCGCCTCCAACAATGGTTGCCAAATAAACTAAGGTGTTTGGCGTTATGTGATATCCAAAACCAACATCTACAAAATTATATCCCTGAGTTTTATCATAACTCCAAAAATGTAATTTATCACCCCTCTCCTCTACTCCAGTGTAATTATTATGTGAAATAGCTTCAATAAAGAATATTTCAGAGAATCGATATTTTGCATAAACAGCCACCTCTTTATAATAGGCACTAGCATGTTCTCCTGTATAGGGGTTAAATACATCTATAGTAGAGAAACTAGAACCACCCCAAAGGCCCATGGTGAATTTATTATTACGTGAGTTATACTCTAAATCTGCAGCAATTACAGCACCAGGATGCACTACAGAACCATGCCATATATGCATGTTTTTTATATGAGCGCCTATACTAAAAGGGACATACTTATCACCTGTTTCCTCCTCTTGCGCCGAAAGAAAACCAACACCAAAACACAAGGCACAACACATCATTTTTAGACGAAAATGATTCGACTTATTTGTCTTTTTACTTACCCCAAACACTAACGAAGATATTACTAGGTTTCTCATATGCCTTAGTTTTAATTATTGAAAAACAACAAACGTCATTTGTACGTTTATTTTTCAAATGTATAAAAAAATAATATTATAATCCTAATTAATATAAAAAATATATACAAAAATATCTATAAGCTATGCTATATTACCTCTGTTATATTAATATATCTAACAAAAACCCTTACTAACGTATAAATTACGTTTGATTATTATTTTATATATTAGCATTATACAAAACAAACTTGTTTTGTAATTAAAACACATTATGGAAGAACTTGATAAAATATTAAACATATCTGTAGATTGCGTTGTTTTTGGATATGACATCACCACAAAATCCCTAAACGTCTTGCTAATAAAACGTTTTCTAGAATCAGAAAATAAAAAAGAGATTTTGGTTGACGATTATGTTTTAACGGGCTATCATGTACTAAATAAAGAAACTTTAGACGATACTGCATCTCGGGTATTAAAAGAGCTTACAGGTTTAACTAATCAATATAAAAAACAGTTTAAAGCCTTTGGAAGTCCAGATCGATTGATGAATGAAAAAGACCAAATCTGGATTAAAAGTGAAGGGTTTAATTTAAGGACCATTACTATTGCGTATTACTTTCTATTAAACACAGAAGAGGTGGATTTAAAAAAGAACAAACACCAAGCCAAGTGGTTCCCCATCAACACCCTACCTATTCTAGGTTTTGACCATGAAAAAATAATACTAGAGGCTTACGAGGATTTAAAAGTAAAATGCCTGCGTGAACCCATCATATTTGAACTACTCCCAGATAAATTCACCATAAATGAAGTACAAGATTTATATCAATCTATTCTTGGAATAGAAATAGATAACAGGAATTTTAGACGAAAATTAATAAACAAAAAATATATTATTGCTTTAGATGAGAAACAAATAGGCATATCTAAAAAACCAGCACAGTTATATATGTTTAGCAAAGACATTTACGATAAAATACATAAAACAAATTACTTAATCAGCATTTAACCTATAAAAAAGCATGATAGTCTCTTATAGAACGCAGCCCAAAGAACCAAAGCTAAGGTTCTTCGTCTTTTTTAGAACTAAAGAGAATTCATAACACCCACACCCATAAGCTTACCAGAACATTAGCTATTATAAAGTGAAAAAACAATTGCAATTAATCCCACAGCAACACAATACACAGCAAAATAGGTGAGTTTACTTTTTTTAACCAATCGAATCATCCAAGTACAGGCAAACAAACCAGAAATAAAAGCCGCTATAAACCCGATAAAAAGAGGCAAAGCACTACTGCTTTCATAGCTCAACTCACCACTTAAAGCGTCTTTGGCCACTTTGCCCAAAATTAATGGCACCACCATTAAAAAGGAAAAACGCGCCGCTTTGCTTTTATCATTTCCTAAAATAACGGATGTAGAGATGGTGGCACCAGACCTTGAAATGCCAGGCAACATAGCGATGGCTTGAGACACACCAATAACCAAAGCATTCCCAAAACTTACTTTTTTATCTGTGTCTTTTGCTTTATCTGCTAAAAACAACAGCACAGCCGTAACCAACAACATACAACCTACAAGCAAGATATTGCCACCAAAAAGAGACTCTAATTCCTCTTCAAACAATAAGCCGATAAAAACAGCAGGAATCATGGATAAAATAATTTTAGTTACAAACTGCAAATCTTCGTTCCAGTCCAGTTTAAAAACACCTTTAAGGATACTCCAAATGTCTTTTCTAAAAACAACAATAGTACTTAATGCCGTTGCAAAATGAAGCACAACTGTAAAAAGCAAACTCTCTTTAGGAGCAAAGTCGTCTCCCAAAACAACCTTTCCTATTTCCAAATGACCGCTAGAAGATACAGGTAAAAACTCTGTAAGTCCTTGAATAATGCCTAAAATAATCGCATCAATTACATCCATAAATATATTTAATTATTCGTTTTTTTATCTAAACCTCACAATTATAAACATGTCTATAAACTTTATAGTTTGTCCAAAAGTTTTATAATTGGCTTGCAAATTAACAACTTTAATTAAACCTATTTTGTTAATAACATCTAAATACTGGGAAATTATAAAGATTCAAAACCTGACGCCTTCTTTCTAATGGTTAAAACCTAAATGCCGTATTCAAGCTAATACCTCCTTTACTTGAAGTCCCGCAACTTATAGTTCGTTATGGGAGCATACAGCTCGTTAAATACTCTTAAAAAACAAAGCTTTCTACTCTTACAAAAAGGGAGGATAATTATCTGCAACATTTTAAAAAAAACAACGTTATTAAAAATTAAATTATGAAATTTGATTCCTTTAATCAAATAAAAGGAATACGGGAAAATGTATCGGCAAACCATCATCTTATTATTCAGTTTAATGCTTTTTTTTAATGGTTTAGCAAGCTCTAATATAAAAGAAAAACCACCCCTTACAACAAAAGCTGTCGCAAGCGTTACCGCAACCTTCAACCCTTCAAATGATTCTGGTAAAACTGGCAAATTTATTATCCGTATCACAAACCCTGTAAGTGCGCCCATCACTTTCATTTTAAACTTTGGTGGTAATGCAATGAGCGGCCTAGATTACAAACCTCTTCCTCATACTGCTACAATTCTCCCTAGTAAAACTTTCGTAGAAATTCCTGTGATTTTATTTCCAAATACATCTAAAAACAATAAAACGTTGGAACTCACCATATCCAATTCGAACCATAGCGATGCCATTATCGGCACCCCGCACCATGCCTCCATAACAAACCTTAAAGCAGCGGCGCCCAACTTTACACTAAAACCAAAAGAGGCATCCTTTTTTATGGTTAATCCCAATGCCACTCACGAAACCATAGCGTTATTTTACAACCTCAAAACCATTGCTCAAACAGGCTTTATCGTAGGCCAACAAGATGCTTTTACTCATTTTCATAAAAAAACAAATGGAGAAGCTGACATAAAAAGCACAACAGGGCATGACCCCGGACTTTCAGGACTTGACTTTATGTTCATAACTGATGATCAAAACATTGCAAAAGATGGCAATTGGTTTTATAATCAAGAAAAAGAAATTATAAAAAATGCACAAGATGGGTACAACAGAGGAATCGTTAATATGTTTTCTTGGCATTTTAGGGAACCCTTTGAAGGACAGTATTTTTTCGCAAAACAGATGTCAAGATATCAGAAACAAAATGCTTTAGTAAGTATTTTACCAGGGGGTATTAATCATGATTATTACAAACAAAAATTACAAAAAATAGCACGCATAACAAAAGGATTAATTGGAGATGACGGAAAAAGGGTTCCGATAATTTTTAGACCTTTTCATGAATTCGATAGCGACTGGTTCTGGTGGGGAAGAAACTACTGTACACCAGAACAGTACAAGGCCTTATTTAGGTTTACGGTAAAATATTTACGTGATGACATGGCAGTAAACAACATGTTATTTGCCTTTTCTCCAGACAATAGATTCAAATCGGAAGAGGACTATTTAGAACGATATCCTGGAGATGAATATGTGGATATTTTAGGTCTCGATGATTATAAAAATTTCAAAAAAAACCGTCCTTCGGGTTCAAAAAAAGCTAATAAAAAACTGCAAATTATTTCTAAATTAGCAAAAGAACGTGTTAAAGTGGCGGCTTTAACAGAAACAGGACATCCTATTGAACAAGGAAGAAGCCGCCTAAAATCTAATCTCTATACCAAACTATTTTACGAAGCCTTAACTAAAAAAAATATTGAAATCGCTTTTATGATGTTTTGGAGCAATACTGAAAAAACGTATTATACGCCGCCAATTGGCACGTCTGAGGCCGATGATTTTATTCAGTTTACTAGACAAAAAAACGTTCTTTTATTGGATAAAATGCCAAACATGTACACTTTGCCCAATTGGTAGTCTTAATTATAAAACAAAAAGCCAAAGTTTCTTAAAAATAAAGAAACTTTGGCTTTTATCTTGTGAATTGCCTACCCCTACAACCAATAATCTATAAAATATTTTAACGCCCCTGTATCTGATTTAGATTTAAAAAAAATCGATATTTTTAGGAAAGCACTTGTAAAGGACGATTTGTTACTTCAACCAGTCCTTTCCGTATTACGAAATCCCCAAAAGCTTCTTCTAGAGCTCTCTCTGCTGCGTAGGCCGCTATTATGGGGTCTAATTCCGCAAGAATATCCTCCTCAGACAGCATTTCTTTATAAAGTGAATTCAACCTATCTCCATTATGGCTAGCACCTAAATACATATTGTAACGTCCAAGAGCACGCCCTACAAAACCGATTTCTCCCAAAGATGAACGAGCACAATTATTGGGGCACCCTGTCATTCTTATATTAATTTCATCATTTTCAAGACCATTTTTACGCATAATAACGTCAAGCTTATCGATTAAAGACGGTAAATAGCGCTCAGATTCAGCAAAGGCTAGTCCGCAAGTTCCCAATGCCACACAGGCCATAGAGCTTTTTCTAAGCCCCGTTAATTTGGCATGATCCTTAACTCCATTTTCCGTTAAAATAGCTTCAATCGTTTTTTTGTCTTTCTCTTCAACATCTCCAATAATTAGATTTTGGTTTCCCGTTAACCTAAAATCACCCTTATGAATTTGGGCTATTTCTCTTAAAGCTTTTTTTAAAGTATACCCCGCTTCATTTTTTACTCTACCATGTTCTACAAATAAAGTATAGAACCATTTATTGTTTATCCCTTGCAGCCAACCATACCTATCTCCGTTTGATACGAATTTGTAAGGGAGCGAAGGCGCTAAGCTCCAACCCAGACGAGTATTCAACTCATTTACAAACCACTCTAACCCACGATCATCGATGGTATGTTTTAATCTTGACAATTTTCTATCCGATCGGTTACCGTAATCCCTTTGTATGGCTATTACTGTTTCTGTTACCTCAATAACCTTTTCCTTTGGAGCAAAACCAATAACATCGGCCAATCTCGGATAGGTGGCGTCATTACCAAAAGTGTTTCCTAAGCCTCCGCCAACACAAATATTAAACCCTTTAATGGTGTTATTTTCTTCGATAGCAATAAGACCAAGATCATTGGCAAAAACATCAATATCGTTATTTGGTGGAATGGCCAGCGCTATTTTAAATTTTCGCGGCAAATATGTATGATTATATAAAGGCTCAAAATCGGGTGTTCCAGCCACTTTTTCCTTATTCAACCAAATTTCATGATAGGCAGTGGTTTTGGGCAGAAAATAACTACTGATTTCACCTGCCAAGGCATACACTTCTTCATGGATATGCGATTGATGTGGATTAGGGCTGCACATCACGTTCCTGTTTACATCGCCACACGTTGCAAGCGTAGTCAACAAGACATCATTCACCGCTTGAATGGTAGGCTTTAACCCTCTCTTTAATATCCCATGAAATTGAAAGGCTTGTCGCGTCGTTAATTTAAGCGTACCATTAGCATGCTCGTCTGAAAGCGCATCCAATGCTAGCCATTGCTTAGGCGTTGTAACACCACCAGAGGTTCTTACCCGTACCATAAACTGATATAAAGGTTCCAGTTTTTTATGTTTCCTTTCCCCCTCAAAATCCCGATCATACTGTTGATAAGACCCATGATATTTTATAAGTTTCATATCATCAGGGGCTAGAGCACCCGTTAAGGGGTTCTTAAGGCTTTCTTTAATCGTCCCCCGAAGAAAATCACTTTTATCTTTAATATGTTCGTCTTCCGATAAGTTATCTTGTACTAATATTTTGTCCATAAGCATATTTTGTGTGGTATCAGAACATGATCCTGAACCAAGTTAATAAATATCTGCTTGATATCGATTTGATAGTTGAAGATTTTTAATGTACTGCTCTGCCTTTTCGAGCGTTACCCCTCCCTGTTCCTGAATAATTTGTTTTAACGCCACATCCACATCCTTCGCCATTTTATCAGCATCACCACAAACATAAAAATGCGCGCCATTTTCTAGCCAATCGTACAACTCTTTACTGTTTTCCAACATTTTATGCTGTACGTACTGTTTTTCTGTTTGATCTCTAGAAAACGCTACATCTGCCTTTGTTAACACCCCTTCTTTAAGGTATTGTTGCCACTCTGCCTGATACAGGAAATCGGTTGTAAAATTTCGATCACCAAAGAAAAGCCATGAAGGCGCCTTTTTTTCAGAAACCTCAAGCTGCTGCATAAAGGCTCTAAAAGGAGCCACGCCAGTACCAGGCCCCACCATAATAATGGGCGTATCAGGATTTTCTGGAAGCTTAAACCTGGTATTTTTATCTACAAATATCTTCACCTTATCATCAACCTCTAAACGATCGGCAAGTGTAGACGAACACTGCCCTTCTTTATCTCTTCCAAAGGCATTATAACGCACTACCGACACCAACAGGTGCACCTCATCTTCTACAGCTTCCTGTGACGATGCAATGGAATACATCCTTGCCGTATTATTTTTTAAAACCGATATCAATTCGTTCGCCGAAAACTCATAAGGCTCTTCATGTATCAAATCTAGAACATCACGCCCTAAAAGATATTCAGCAATCGTATTATTGTCTTTTAATATGTCTTTTAGACGCGCACTATCAGTAAGTTCCGCATATTTCGATAGTGTGGGTTTTGATAAGGGCGTCAATTCATAATCATAGGTCAGCGCCTCTAATACGGTTTTTTCACCATTATGCGTAGACACCTGCTCCTCTCCAGTCAGGTTTGTTGCCTCCAAAACCCCTTGAACCAGTTTAGGAGCGTTCGATCCATATACGCCCAAGGCATCGCCCGGCTCATAGGTTATACCAGACCCCTCAAGGTCTAGCTCTAAATGTATCGTTTCTTTAGAAGAACCTGTAGCATTAAGATTGATTTTTTCTAGAATAGTTGCCTCAAAAAGATTTTTCTTATCGTAAACAACAGCATTCGCAGGAGCGGCAACACTATTCGAGGAATCTGGAACAGAAATGGGGCCAGAAGATTGCGCTATGGTATCCAAAAACAGAGTTTGCCAAGCTTCTGCCAAATCCTCATAATCCACATCACAATCTTGACGTGGGACTATGCGCTTAGCTCCTAATGTCTCTAAAACGGCATCAAAATCTTTTCCGGTTTGGCAAAAATCGACATAACTGCTATCACCAAGTGCCAGAACCGAAAAATTGATATGCGAAAGATCTGGGGCTTTTTTGCCATGAAGGTGCTTATGAAGGTCTTCTGCCTGCACTGGGGGTTCTCCCAACCCATGGGTACTTACAATAACGGCCAGATTTTTTATGGACTTTAAATTTCTGGTTTTAAAAGAAGCCATATCTAACACCTCTACTTCAAGGCCTCTTTCTTTTGCCTGCGCTGCCATTTGGTGAGCCAAAGCTTCACTATGGCCCGTATGGCTACCAAATAAAATGTTTATTTTTTCTGGCACAAGCGCAACACCAGCAGTTGTAGCTGTTGGCACTTGGCTATCTGCAGCAGTAGCAGCTATGGAAGCTTTCTGGTTGAGACCCGAAAAAAAGCCGCTCAACCAATGCAATTGCCCAGAATCAAGTCCAGACAACGCATCATTAAGTTTTTCTGCTTGGCTATCGTTAAACGGCCCCCTTTCTAATCCCTTTTTCAAATCCATGTTTTAGAATAATTTCAAATTATTTGTTAGGCTGTGGCGTATACCTTAAATAAGGTTTAATAACACGGTGCCCTTTAGGAAAACTAGCTTCAACATCTTCTTGTTTTACTGAAGGTGAAATTATTACATCTTGGCCTACTTCCCAATCTACAGGTGTGGCTACACTATGCCCAGCAGTAAGCTGCAAAGAATCTAATACGCGCAGTATCTCTGTAAAGCTTCTTCCTGTAGACGCCGGATAGGTAATAATCGCTTGAATTTTTTTCTCTGGACTTATAAAATATACCGAGCGCACGGTTGCTGTTGTAGAAAAATTAGGATGGATCATATTATAAAGCGTGGCTACATTTTTATCTGTATCGGCTATTATTGGAAACTCCACTTTGGTATTTTGGGTTTCGTTAATATCATTAATCCACTTCTTATGATCCTCAAGACCATCTATACTCACAGCAATTACCTTCGTGTCTCTTTTTGCAAACTCATCCTTTAACTGCGCGGTACGCCCAAGTTCCGTTGTACAAACAGGGGTGAAATCGGCAGGGTGCGAATAAATAATGCCCCAAGTGTTTCCTAGCCATTGGTGAAAATCAATTTCTCCCAATGTGGTTTGGGCTTTAAAATTTGGTGCGTCGTCTCCTATTCTTAAACTCATTTTTTTAGATGTTTTAGATTAAACTGTTTAAAGATTATTCTCGTTTTTTAATGGTTCAAAGTTAATGTGAAACAAAACGAATCGCTAATAGCTAATTTTAATCTAGCATAACCTTAAGTTATAGTGCTAGTTTAATTTGGTGTATCCATTCGATATAAAAAAGAGAAGACAAGCAACAGTTGTTATAAAATAACGCCCTGCTATTCTTTTGCTCTGGAAATTATCAGGAAATTTAAAGCTTGGTGGGTTGTAAAAAAAATAAAGTCTTTGGTATTCGTTTTCAATCTGGATTACACTTTATGATTCCGAACCAAAAATTGAATGAATAAAGCAGGCAAGCCCATCTCTGGCCCTTGAGGAGTAATAAAGTAAAAGTTTCTATGAATGGGCATTTTTTTGATTTCGATGACTTTAAGCATATTGTTTTCCAATTCATTATATATAGCATGAATTGAGATAAAAGCCATACAATTAGAATGCTGTAAATAAGACTTGATTGCTTCTGTGCTTCCCAACTGCATTTCCACTTTTAGATCTGAAAGACCAATTCCTTTTTGTTTTAGGGCATCTGCAATAACCTCCAAAGTACCAGACCCTGGCTCCCTCATAAGCAGCTGGATGTTTTTTAAATCTTCTGGATGTATTTCGTCTTTTTTAATGGATCCGTTTTTACTGCTGCATACCAGAACAATCTCATCTTTTAAAAAAGGGGTGTAATGAATTTCACGTCTTTTGGATTTACTCTCTATAATCCCCAGCTCTATGGTCTTATTGAGCAATGCTTGTTCAATCTGTTCCGAATTACCATTTAACAGTTCCACTTTTACATCCCTGTGCATGCTATGAAACTGCGCGAGCAAAGAAGGCAAAACATATTGTGTAATAGAAGTGCTAGACCCTACATGCAATGTCCCTTTAAGCGTTTTGTTAAATTGATTTAGATCAAATTCTATTTGGCGGTATATCTCATGTATTTCCTCCACATGTTTAAGCAATACTTTACCCGCTGGAGAAAGTGCTATTTTATTTCCTTTCCTATCAAATAAAGCCAAATTAAACTGGCTTTCCAATTCTTTAATATGTTTGGTTACGGCAGGTTGGGATATGAGCAATTCTTCGCCAGCCTTAGTAAAATTAAGTCTTCTGGCAACAGTATAAAAAACTTTTAAGCGAAAATTGAACATATACAATACTACGAATAATTTTATAATGAATATTGAAATAAACAAATGGATGACTTGTAGTTCAAAATAAAGCCATCTTTACAACTTGAAAAAATCTTAAATACAAGTCTTTACAATGCTCAATACACCCCTTACCTTTTATTCATTAAGAACTCCTAGTCTTGCTATTTAGAGTCTTTCATTTTTCATCTCTGCACTCAAGATTTGATTAACAGCTCTTCTATACTTAATAGGGTTTGTGGCTTTTTTTATAGCTTTATACGTTTTCTGAGGGTTTGATGTCGATTGAGAAAAGAACTCCCAAAACCCTAGCATTTTCATTTTTATAGGTGTTGGCCCAGATAAGTACGCGTCGTATTGCTGATAAATGGTATCATGAAATTCTGAGAAAACATCCCATCGGTTTTTAGGATATTCCGTAGTGTTATTTTTTATCATACTGGGCAAGAAAGGATCTGCAATTAAGCCACGTCCTATCATAAAATGATCGATAGTTTGAAAACGTTCTTCAATAGCCTTAAATGTAGAAACACTAATAATATCGCCATTATAATACAACTTGTGCTTGGTGTTAGTGATGCATTTTTCGAAAGCATCTAAATCGACAGGCCCTTTGTAAAGCTGTTTTCCTATGCGAGCATGAATCGCAATGTTTTTAAGCGGGTATTGATCTAAAATAGGAAAGGCCTCTAAAATTTCTTCTGCAGTGTCATAGCCCATTCTCATTTTCATAGATACCAATATATCGGTTTCGTTATGCGCTTTATGTAAAACCTCCTTAATTTTACTAGGATTGCAAATTAAGCCAGAGCCCATCCCAGATTTAGTAACCATGGGATATGGACAGCCTAAATTCCAATTTAGTTCTTTATACCCTAAACTCTGCACATATTTAGCAACATACACAAACTCGTCCGCATCATTCGTAATCACTTGTGGGATTAACTCCAAATTCACATTGTTTTCTGGCAATAAGTCGTTTTGATAGGATTGTTTAATTTTTAGTTTGCCATTTAATCTAATATAGGGCGCATAAAAGGTGTCGATGCCACCAAAATAATGATTGAAAGCGTTACGAAACCGATAATCGGTAAACCCCTGTAAGGGCGATGAAAGTAGTGTGAAAGCCATCTTTTTATTTAGTAAGACAAAGGTAATATATTAGACTCAAGTTTATAACCATGACGGTGCGGTTAAACCACTTTTTAATGTTAAATCGAAAACACGAAATAATTTATGGCCCCGTTAAAAGCAAGATATAGGATTTTACAATCTCATCTAGAAAATGCTAAACTCATTTGATTTGATAACATAGCCAATACGGATCATACTACGTGATTCTTTGTATTCCAGTAAGCCTTCTGCCTGCCCAAGATACCATTCTAACATAAGGTATTGGTTAGATTTGTTATTCGTAAAGGGACTATAATAAACCCGAGACCTAATAGTGCCCTTACCCTCCAAATTCAATCCTTTTCTCAACATTAAATTTAGATAAAGCTTATCTTTTTTTAGCTCATGCTCTATATTCACTTCCGTAAGCCCTACATATTCTAACAGATCTGGATTTCCATCCTTATATGCAAATGGTAGCCAAGCTTTAAAATTCGCAGTAGTCTTTTGAGAAATTTTGGTAGTATAACTTCCTACTAAACGGTTCCAGCTTCTTGAGTAAATACTATCCCGTCCATTAGATTCGTGTTCTAACGAAAGTATTGCAAAACCTTTTAGTCTATCATTTTTAGAAAAAATAGGCTTTCCAATGGCAAGTTTAGGATGAAAATTAATATCTCTAAAAGGAGACGAATCTTCATAAACATTCCAAAAAGACTTTTGGGTATAAGTTAAAAACAGGTAAGTACCCCAAGGCAGCTGATCTCTTGTTATGGTTTGTTTAAAGCTTATCTGATATTTTAAATTTGCCGTACTACTGTTTATTTCCATATTGGTAGGAACACCAGAAATAAAATAATTATCTTGATGAATAGAGAAATACGGCACATTACGCACAGAATCTTTAAACTGTTCCCTGTTCATGTGTTGTGCATGAACCAAAAATACTCCTATTAAAAAAAAGGTTAAAATGCTAAATAAATGTTTGCTACTTGTTTTTTTACACATCGTTTTATTTGTTGTTATCCTCTTATTAATGAGACATTTGAAATGCTTACCTAAAAACACCCTGTTCTAATCTAATTACTCCATACCCCTAAGGACACTCTACACTATGCAGTTACTGATAATACCCTGTAAACCATCACTAACAAATTAACCGACTAAACCATGGCCAACGCAACTCCCAATAGACAGTTTATAGCATAAAAAACACACGCTTTAAAAGAACTAAAATATCTAATCTTAGCCATAGGGGCGACGCAAAACCAGTTTTGCAGGTTTTAAAGCTTTACGTTCTTATAACCTACAGTGTTGTTAAAATTGAAACCCTAGTAAGAAAGAGGCCCTTACACCATCTGCACTATTAAAAACACCTAAATTTAACGACAGCATTTCGGCTCCTGTTACAAACACACCCCCTCCATATGAATTGTTCCATTTACTAGAAGTATCATGTTCCATCCATACTCGTCCATAATCAAAACCTCCATAAAGACCTATACGAATGGGTACCACGCTTGTTTTTAAATTACTGAAGCTGTAGCGTATATCTGTATTTTGATAAAATGAGTTCTTACCAGAAAAACGTTGATTTCTATAACCTCTTAGCCCGTTCTCACCTCCGATGCTTGCCGCTTGATAAAACTCAAAATCATGACCAAAAATAAAATGACTTCTTAACTTTGTTGCCAGCACCAATTTTTTTGAAGGATTTAAATGATGCGTAAAACTGATTTCCGGAATAAGATACCCGAAACTTCTATTCTTAATATCTAAGTTCGATTTATACCCTAAGTTTAAAGCTGTTTTCATTCCTATTGTGGGGTAATCTTTCACATCGTAATTTTGAAATAAATACGAGGCATGCACCCCAACAAATTGCACTTCGTCAAAAATATAATGAGGCAATAGCGCATTGTTTTCCACAAAGCGGTTACGAGTTTCACTTACTTCAACAGACTCATAAGAAGCACCAAGCCCGATTACCGCTCCTAAATGACCTTTCCATGTTAATGAAGGCGCCAATTTTAAGCCCCTTACTTTAACACGGTTGTAATTTAACCCTAACTCATCATCGCTGTTTGGGGTTTCATTCCCGTATCCAAAGAAATTCAAACTAAAATTTGAACTTTGAAATTCAGAGTCTATCACTAAGTTTAAGTTATGGATAACATGGGCAAACTCTCCAGTATAAGCGAGCTCATAACCATTAGTAGCAAAATAGTACGCCGCATTTATTTTATGCTGACTTGTAAATGGGTTTCTTTCAAAACCATACCTAGTGTATAGGTTTGAAAATCCAATTTTTAAACCATCATCTGGATTTGCGCCTAAAATAGGAAGCACTTGATTGGTATTGTTTTTTAGCTTATTATAATCATATACATTAGTTTCGTAATGATCGTTTAATCTTAAACTCGCCTTTTTTGCTTGATCGATAGTATTCTTTTTAGTTTTATAATCGTATATCACTATATTTTTTCCATTTTCAACCGTATAATCATCATGGTTCTGGCCTCCTATTAGGCGTATTTTTATTTGCTTACTCTTGCCAAAGACTTCAAAAGTATCTTCATCGTCTAATGCATAAATCCATATTTCCTTAGTTAGTTTTGGATCGTATTTTTTATAATGAAAGCGATCGGTATAAGCATCTCCTTTTTTTCTAAAAATGGAAACCGCTACCGTTCCGTCTTTTTCACTATTAATTTTTATATAATCATCTTTATTTGTGCCCTTTATTACGGCAACTTTATTGATTAGCTTAAAGTACCTATCAGCTATTTTCTGCAAATTAGCACGCCTGTTTTTAAGAATATCTTTTATTTTTACAATATCTTGATCCTGCACTTCCTTTGGAATATCTTCAAATGCCTTATCAATAACAGCGTCTGTGATTCCTTGCGTAATGCTATTCACTTGCTCATCCCAAACGCTTTTATCTGCCGATGTTATTAGAGCCATATCTAAAGGAAAAGGTTCTACATTAAAGCCTTTTACATCTTTTAAGTCGTTTTCATATTTTCGCAAAAGCTTGGCAGCAGGAAGCGCTTTAACGGCTGTACCGAGTAGAAACCCATCAGACATTTTAGAAAACACTTGATCTCTATCTCTTGGTAATGGCCTATAAACGGTTTTATTATTTTCTTTAAATTCTAACCACCTCCACTGGTCTTGGTGCCTATCCCAGTCGCCAATAAGCATATCGAACAATCTTGCTTTTATGTAAGACTCTTGATCGACTACAATGTCTTCATCAGCATGTATTTCTTCTAAAACATCTTGCGTACTTATAATACCGCCTGTAAAATGCTCACCAGCCAAATTAAAATGCCCATCCGAACCGTGTTCTTCAACTAAATAAAGCTCATTTCCAAAGTCCGTATTAAAACGTCCCAATGCTTTTTGTTTTGGCACATACAATAACTGTGGATTGGTATGATAAATTCCAGCGGCATCAGACAGTTTTGCTATTGTTAATGGCGCATAAGGATGCGCTCCAGTAAATATATCGAGAATTAAAGCCGCAGATTTTGTATTCTGAAAATCATCTTCAATATATTTGTTTTTAAAAAATGCAGCTTGAAGATATTGTACTGCATTTTTTCTTACCGCACGCATTACATATTGTTTTCCTCCTTTGGTTTCCAATCGTAATGATACAGATTGTGTACCTCCGCCTTTACGAATTGGCGTTACGCCTCCAAATAAAGTATCTAAGCGCACTGTTTTGGCTTTCACAGGGGTGCTATATTGTTTTCTATACCGTTTTCCCCATAAAAACTCATACACTTTATTTTTTCTGGTTTCAGCTGGAGTATAAATGGTAGAGGAAATAGAATCTGCATCTATCGTGTTAAAGGTATCTTGCACGACTTCAATATCTTTATTTAAAACAGCCGTCTTATATTCTACAGTGTTCTGGTCTGATGATATAAATTGCACAAATGACGCTCCATCGGTAAAGACATCTAAAACAGCATAACCCTGCACTCCATAGGCAAATTTCCCTCCCTTGTTTAATTTCGTTGCAGACGTTTTAGAACCCGCACCACTTATTATTTGTGGTATGTTGTTTTCTACCAAATATTGCAAACTATGATCGTGGCCAGATACAAAAATGACCTTATCATTTTGTTTTGCAGCAGTAACCAAATTTTGTTGCAATTCATTATAGAACTTGTTTTGTAAGTCGGCGTTTGAAATCCCACTTGTTTTTCGGATAAGATTTTTTAAAGACCCCAAAACCGGTAGCGGTTTTAAATGAGAGTTCAAATCGTATTCTCCAGAATGTGGCCCATTACTAAACATAGGGTGGTGAATCGCCACAAGTGTAGTTTTTCCTCGTGCCTTTTTAATTTCGCTTCTAAACTCCTCTAAAAACTCATGTCTTGTTTTAATCTCGCAGTCATCATTAATAGTGGGGTGTTTGTCCCAATTGGTTACATACCATTGTGAGTCTACATAAATCACAACACTATTTTCGTCGATATCTCTGGTTTTTATAGGACAACCATCTTTTGGCAGAAAAGAATTTTTTCCTAATTCATTTTCCACAAACTCCTGCTGTCTCTTTAACCCTTTAAGTCCGTTGCTATACCAATCGTGATTTCCTGGAATAAAAACCGTTTTACCTTTAAAGGTTTTCCCTAAGTCGGTTTGCAGTTTTAGCCGGTAGCCCGCCAAAGCGCTTTTTTCACTCGTCTCCTTCGGCATGCCGTTAGGGTAGACATTATCTCCTAGAAAGAGCACCGTGGTGTTTTCTCCTTCGGCTTGTAATTTGCTCTGCAAAGCCTCTAAAGTAACATTTGCGGCATTATGCTTTGTGTTTCCTGCATCACCAACAAGATAAAAACGATGTGCCAAAACCTTATTATTTGGGTACTCTAATGCACTTTCATGGCTCACTTGTTTATTATAGGTGGCACAATTGCTTAACATGGTAAAGACGAACAGAAATATGTATATTTTTAGCGCTTTCATTTTAAAGATTAGGTCCAATAAATTAAAAAATGAGATAATATGGCCACCCCTAATCCAAAGAGAAATATATATAAGGAAAGCCTAAGGTGTACATATTTTCTATGTAGTATTTGAGATTGATAATAAAAATCACGAATCATAGACGTGTATAGGTAATCTTTATCTTGAAGCATTTGCAAAAAGGCCCATTCGAAATCACGATATTGCATATTATGAAAATTTCCAAAATAGAGTAAATTTCCCTTTTTACTTCGAATCTCTTCTTCGGTAAAATTTCCTTGTGTTTTATTTGGTGCAATAGAAATAATAGCAAAAGTTATCGATAATAAATTTACTATGGAAAAAATAATGGATGGAACATAATCATTAGATAATTCGGCTGACGATTTTCCTATTATACCACTTAAAATTAAAGAAAGAATTATAGAGTTTACAGTAATCATAATACTCGCCTTGGCATCTACCATTCTATTTAAGGTATAATGATTTCTTGATGTATTTCTAAATAAAGTTTGGATTCCCCTATCGTCTCTTCCTTTTATCTTGCCTAAATCTTTCTTTAACTTTTTAATTTCTTCGTCACTAATTTTAAGCTCCTTTTGTAAAATTAAATTATTTTGATTTTCGAGAGCTTTCCGCTCTTTTTTTAAGCTCTTATACAACTTATTAATTTTAGGTTGCACAACGGTTTGCCCAAAATTAGTGGTTGTTTTGTAGCTTTCTAAAATATTAATAAGCACATCATACCAGTTGCGTTTCGAGAACTTAAGATCCTTTAAGATCATTTGCTCATACATTTGTTTCAAGCGATCCCGACCTTGGTTACAAGCGAAATCCATAATATTAGCGTCTGAAATTATTTTAGCTTCTAATAATTGTGGCTCATTAAAGGGAAAAGATTCTATAACAATAGTTTTTACCTTATTAATAATTTCACTTTCCAGCTCGAATTTCTCCTCCATCTCCCTAACAACCTCGCCTACAGATATTTCTGCGTTTTTAAAATCAAATGTTTTTGATTTATTTTTGGCCTGTTCTATATTAATGATATAGTTAGCTATGCGTAAACAATTGAAGTCGATATTTTCAATCTGATCCTCCTTAATTATCTTTTCAATATTTTTCTCAATGCGATAAACTTTGCTAATCGTGGTGTAGACATTCACTTCTGAATTGCTATCTAAAACCTCAAACGTATAGTCTTTTATGGCATTTATTTTTTGTTGTAATGTATTTTTTTCCATCATTAGCTTATGTGTTCATCGTAATTAGATACTTCTTTAATACTACTCCTTTTTTTATAATGCCTTCCACTGTTTTAAACAGGATGTTATTTAACGTTGTGATTTGATTCTGACTTCCATAAAATCCTATCAAATTTTGAAGCCGCTTTTCCGATAAATTCACCAATCCAGCAACATTGAAACTAAAGGCTATAGTGATTTTTAAAATAATCAATAGCTTCTACACGACCCTTATTAAGACTATGGCATACATTCTTATAAAAAATTATATTTATAGACGCTAATTTGTGGTCTTTCTTACGCTTTATGCTCCTTTAACATACAAATTTAGAACGCTTGACATGGGTAAATCCCAAAAAATAGCTTTTACACATCTAAACAGCCACTTATAACAGAATCTATGTTGCTAAAGCCGCTAGTTACTGCAAAGATATGCTTTTATAAAAAAAGACTCCTTTATTTGAATAGGCCCTTTGGCTCTAAACCCTGTTTTAATTAAATTACCCTCTTCATCTTGCACAGCCACGCAAAACGTTATAACACCGGACTAAATAAAACGCATTATTTTTTCTAAAACCACCCAAATTCCTACACATAATATTCAGTAATCAATAAAATGGTTCTTATTTAAAGTGAAAAACAATAAAAAAGCACCTCTAAAATTTAGAAGTGCTTGATTTTTAGTTTTAAAAATCACATAATGATCTTAAAGACTAGTGTACAAAGGTTTTGAAGCCGATAATATGCTTATCCTTTAAAAAGAAATACCGATCTTAATGTGATGCAATTTTAAATCGGTCTTAATTCAACAAACTTAAGTCGGCCACACCGGCAACTTCCGTAGACAATTCTCCCAACCAACCCATATTGGCCTGTATTCCGGTTTGAATCTTTATAAAATCAATGCCACTTAAATGCACAGCATTACCCGCTTCATCCACGGCATCTGCAATATTTATTTTATCTCCACCTGGCGTGTTATCGGCATAACCGTAATCAAATGGCGCACTCGTAATCATAGAAGGATTACTTCTATCAATATTCATGTCTGACAATAATGTACCAGAAATAGTATAAGAGTCTTCTGTAATCCATTCTGGATAATATGCTTGTTTATGAAACGCGCTTTTTAAAACTACACCTGTATTCCCTTTATTATCTTCCCATGCGACATCTCCTTCTACAGTTTCGGGTCTAAAATAAGTTACCTTATAATCTCTAAGTGTTCCTTCTTCTGCATGTGCACTTCCTTTAATTTCATACCAAGTATCATCTGCTAACCCATTGGCATTCTCATCTTGCATGACATAAATAACACCAGGTTCTGAGAACGTTGAAGAAGCATTACCATAGATAATAAAATCATCTTCATCTGCATTATTAATAACCGTATGATCAAAAGCATAACTTACAGCACCTCCCCAGGCCCCTAAAGTTACTGAGCCTTTTTTTCCAATAATACTTTCGGCACTTGCTATATTTCCAGGGTTTTTATTAATAAACTGGCCAGGCGCTGGAAGATATTCTATAAGCTGAGAAACATATGCATTGCTGGCCTCTGTAATAGGCCTTATTTTAGCGGCAACATGTATGGTGTACTCGTAATTAAATGTAGTTGTGGCATTAGAAGCCTCATAGTAAAGCTTATAATCCCCAGAGTGGGTTGGCTCGAAAAGATACGTATTCGTATTCGACACGACATTATCGCCCAACGACCATTTTTCTTCATACACCGCGTTATTTTGATTTACTGCTGAAAAAACCATGCTGTCGCCAACACTTAATTGCTGCGTATTTTCTTCAATAGACATTGCGATTTGAGGTTCTAAAATTTCAACAGAATCATCTTCACTACAAGACGACAATACCAGTGCAAAGCCTAAAAAAGCTGCAATTAAAAAGTTCTGATTTCTTTTCATTTTTATTATATATTATGTTAATTATTAATATTTAAAAGCAATATGTGCAGGTATGTCGCCAGTTTGAACGGTCCATTTCAACTCGCCATCTGGCGTGAAACAATGTAGATTTCCAGGCGTTACATAATCTTTTGCATCTGTAATAAACACCTCATCTGTTTCAGGATGCACTGCAATTCCATAAGGCATTTTAATAAGGTCTTTATGTTTTTCGGCAATAAAGGTTTTGTCTAAAAAAGTTTCCGATTGCGTGTCCAACATACTATATAAAATGCTATAATCGCCAGTGATATAGCTAAACTCTGAATTATACATATAAGCGATATCCTTATGAATGACCAAGTTACTAACACCTATTTCAAAACTTGTTTTCACAGTTTCTGTATTGGCATCTACTACCACTAACTTAGAAGGCGTATCATAATAATCCCCTCTTGAGGTAACATATAAATCGCCTTCACTATCTAGCTTCAAGCGATGTAGGTTTAGAGCCACTTCTATACGTTTGGTTTCTGTAAACGTATTAATATCAATAACAGAAACTGTAGACTCATAATTTGGAGGACTATAACCTCCGGAATTGGCCACATAAATTTTATCATTATAGGCCACCAGTTCTTCGGGCTGGCGTCCAACCTCAACACGACGTGTGATGCTCAGGCTGGTGGTGTCTATTTCGGCCACAATTCCATTTGGAGCGTTAGGGTCCCCTATACTTCCCAAATAACTACTCAAATAGGCTTTTCCATTATAAAAAGCAATGTAGCGACCATTATCGATATCAATTTTTTTAAGCCTCTTGCCTGTATTAGCATCAAGTACTTCTACTTTATTAGAAGCGTTCACCACCACATAAAGCTTAGAACCGTAGATACCAATAGCGCTCCCAACATCCCCTAGACCACCTACTAAGTCGGGATTCGCCTCTGTAAACACATTTCTTTTATAGTCTCCCGTTTCATAATTCATAAAATCTAAAGAGGCTTTATTCATGGACATATTGCCTTCATTCAATAAATAAAATCCTTTTACAAGAGTAGCTGGTTGGTCTTCCCCTCCTTCATCGGGGATTTGTATATCACTTTCCGTAATGGGGTCGTCGGTTTGGCACGAATACATTCCGAAGAAAATCATAAGTAATAAACAGCATTTTTTCATGTTTTTTTTAATTTAAAATTCATAATTTAGGTTTAACCGAAAGGACCTACCGGGCATCGGGAAATTCTTTACGACCGCATACTGCTGGTCAAAAATATTATTAACTTCCAGTCCTATTTTTAAAGGATTTTCTCCAAAAAAAGGGATGGCGTAATTAGCAGAGATATCGTGTGTGTACCAAGGTTGCAAATAATTGGAGGGGATGTTAGCTTTTTGGCTGTAGCGCTCACCGGTATATATAAAACTGTAATTGAGAGCAATCTCCTTATAATCCATCATCATACTTAAACCCCCACTATGTTTAGGCACATAAGGAATCTGTTGCATAAAGCTACTTCCGCCAGGTGTTACATCTAAAGATTCTTGAAACGTATAAGTTAGGATTGCTGTATAATTAAAGCTAGAACTTAGCTTTCCTGAGTTAGTTATATTAGTTTCTACCCCGTTAGTTTCCACCTCATCAAGATTAAACATCGTCCATCTAAAAAGATTGGTTCCAGGAATGGCCACTATTTTATCTGTAATCCATATTTTATAAATATCGCTAGTAATATTAAAAACCATAGCTCCCACTTGTTTTTGCCAAGAAAAACCCAAATTAATCTGCTCTGAGTATTCAGGATCCAAAAAAGTATTGCCAACAAAAGTGTAATACAGATCATTGAACGTGGGCATACGAAACATCTTTTTATAAAACCCTCGAATTCTTAAGTCGGGTGTTGATAAGGGCTGGACATTAAACAGGATCGTAGGCGAATACTCTTGAAGGTCTTCTGCTGCCTCATAATACTTTACAGATTCATAGACCCCTGTACTTAAAAGACTTAATTGAATATTGAGCCTATCAAATTTTAAATCGGAAGCCAAAACATTTAGCAATGTGTTTCTTTTAGGATATGCAAATCGGTATAAATTGGCTTGCATGACGTTATGCTGAAGGTCTGTCGCAAAACTCAATGTCCAAAATGATTTAGCTTTATAGCTGTGTACTAAAGATAAATAATATTCTTGCTGATCGTATTCGTTATTCAAAAACCCAGTAGTAGTTACTATTTCAGGGTCTAAGTATCTGGAGAAATCTACAGCGTATTTACCACGTATTTTAACAGCATACTGCGCTCCAAATTTATGTTTATAATCTGCTTGTAAAAAATTATTCCTATCCCATAACCGTTGCGGACGTGCAAACCTATTGGCCACTATGACTCCTGGCAAACCTCTTTCAGAATTATAGTGGTAATATTTTAAGTTCCAGGTGTCCTCGTTTTTATGCCGGCCATGCATTGAGGCTTCTACTCGATAGGAGGTGACATCTGCATTATTCCTCACTGCTGTGGTATCGTAAACCCCATTGGAATACTGAAACTTATATCTACCATCTGCACGTACCATTTCAGTACTTAAGCGCGCAGAGACAGCTTTATTTATTTTGTAATTTAGGTTAAGTGACGGATTGAATAAGCCAAAAGACCCCGAACGCACGCCCATTGTTAATTGATAGTTCTTGCCTCTTTCAAATTTTGGTGTTTTTGTTTCGAGATAAATAGTGTTTGAGGAGGCATACGATTTTGCAGATTGTTGCAAATCTGTACGCTGACCTTGATACAGACTTACTTTCTCCATGTTTTCGAGGGAAAACTTACCGAGGTCGACTTGCCCATTTTGCGCATTCCCCAACTGAATGCCGTCGTAAAAAACACCAGTATGTTGCGATCCCATACTGCGAACATTCACTGTTTTTATCCCGCCAATACCGCCATAATCTTTGAGCTGTATGCCGCTAAAATAACGTAATACATCTGCCACACTTAAACTGTTTAGTTTTTTCAATTGCGCTCCTGATAGCGATTGCACTGGTACTGGAGATTTATGAGACTCATTTCTGCTTTTGAAATGATTTAAGAGCACCTCTTGTAATTCAATAGGAGATATCGTATCACGCTTTTGGGCCAAAAGTACTGTGGGACACAGAAAGAGTCCGACAAATACTATTTTAATAAAATTTAAATACCTCCTCATAATGACCTATTGCAAACGAGGAATAAAAAGAAAGGTAAACGACTTCGCTTATAATCGAAACGTTTATACATCCATTCCAAGCTTCAATCCCCGAAAGCCTTAAAGAATTAAAAGAAATGGCAGGTATTCTGACTTGCTTTATCCACCCGGCCTTCCCTTCTAAAAAGAAAGTGACCATTATTGGGCTTCATCAAAAAGCTTACAGCTGCGGGACAGTTCTGGAATTTCACCAGATTCCCATTTAATGCCCACATAAATGGGCAACCTTTTCTAAAATAATATGCAAATTTAGATATTCCTTTTAGAATATATGGGCTTTTAAAGCGCAAAATTCAAAAATGTATTTTAAATCCCAAGCTAGACTCATTTATATTAAATGAAAGTGACTTTAACCATCCAAACGTCTCTTTATTTACACCATTTAGCCTAAAACATCCTGTTTTTTCTAATAAACAAAACGGGTTCGAGTTCTATACCCTGCACATGTATGCCTTAAGAAGTAAAAGGCCTAATATAATTTTTAGCTTGACTTAAATATTATTTAAATTAATAACGCATGCAGAGTGCATTCTTATTTCTTATAAAGGTTTTATATTCGTTACTTTAGATTTTTTATATAAAAACCGACACTTACTTGCATTAATCGCTATAATTATGAAGTTTAAAATCGCTGTACTATATTTTCTACTGTTTTCAAGCCACTTTATTTTCGCCAAAGACAACATCTCAAAATATTTGCTTTTTTCACCTCAGAAAATAGAGGTTGGCGCTAGCGGCATCTCTATTGAAAAGTCGCAAATTAAAGCTTTTGAAAATTTCCTTGTATTAAGCATTCGTCAAAAATCTAGAGGAGAATGGCAGTTTTTAGCAGACAAAAAATACCTTAATGTTTGTTTTGAAGTAGACACTAATTTCACATATCACGATTACTATAAATTAACGATTGATACGTCTGGGATAAAATTAGCAGCGAAAAATGAAAATGCCTTAAAATACGGGAAGCAAACGTTATTACAAGTGCTTGAATACGCCAAGTCTGAAAATAAACCACTCCAAAAAATAATAATTGAAGATTGGGCTAATTTTGAAAGAAGAGGCTATATGCTTGATGTTAGTCGGGATAAAATTCCCACTATGGAAAGCTTGTATTTACTAATAGATCAATTGGCAAATTGGCGTATTAATGAATTACAGTTGTATACAGAACATACGTTTGCATATAAAAACCATGAAGTTGTTTGGAAAAACGCAAGTCCGCTAACTGCAATAGAAATACAACAGCTCAATGCTTATTGTTTAGAAAAAGGGATTGACCTGGTTCCCAATCAAAATTCATTTGGCCATATGGAAAATTGGTTAAAGCATGATGAATACCTTGAACTTAGTGAATGTGAAACAGACTGCAATACGATTTGGGGCAAACGAAAAAGAACAGCATTAGCACCCACCAATCCAAAATCTCTGGAATTAATGCAAGAGCTATATGCAGAGCTACTTCCTAATTTTACCAGTAAATATGTTAATATTGGAGGGGATGAAACGGTTGAGTTAGGCTTAGGAAAATCGAAAGCTTTGAGCAATAAAATAGGGAAAGGACAAGTCTATTTAGACTTTTTAGAAATGTTAAACACAGAAATAAACCTACACGGCAAACAAACCCTTTTTTGGGGAGATATTGTTTTAAATCATCCCGAACTAATTAAAGATATCCCCAAAAGCATGACAGCCTTAGTGTGGGGTTATGACGCCACCTATCCATTCGATAGAAATCTTGCAAAATTCCATGATGCAGGACTAGACTTTTACGTGTGTCCGGGCACCTCTTCTTGGCGTTCTGAAATTGGACGGAATAGAAACGGATTTAAAAATCTTAAGCATGCGGCAATTCAAGGGAAAAAATATGGTGCTAAAGGTTTTTTAATCACCGATTGGGGAGATTATGGACATTTTCAACCCAAATCAGTAAGTTATGCTACACTTCTATTAGGAGCTGGTTACGCTTGGAATTACTCTGATGCTGCCTTAGATCAATTACCTGCGCGTCTTAATAAATATGTTTTTGAAGACCCTACAGGCTATACAGCTAAAGCGCTACTAACCCTAGGGGATTCTTATTTAAAAGCACAGATACCAGAAGGCAATGCGAATGCGTTCCATCTAATGATTCGCAGATACAACTGGACTATGAAGGGACATTACCAAACAAAAAAACTAAACGAAAAAGGACTTTTAGCTGCTAAAAAAGAAATACTCAAAGGATTGGATTTTTTAACTAAAGCAAAACCAACCGCCGTGGATAGTAAAATTATTATAGAAGAATCTAATCAAGCTGCCCATTTAGCTTTATTTGGGATTAATCTAGGTGTGGCACGTTTGAAAGCTAAGGGAATGAAGACAGAAAACATCCCCAAGAGCACGAGACAAGAACTAGCAAATGAATTAAAAGATTTAATAGAAAATCATAAAACGATTTGGCTTGTAAGAAATCGCGAAGGTGGTCTTAGCGACTCTTCAAGTAAATTGGAAGACTTGTTAAATTTCTTAGAGCAATAATGAATCGAATTTAAAGCGCTCATTTTATTAACCATCAAAATATTTACTATTTAAAGAATTATAAGAGACACTCTCCTGTTAAAAGAAGCGCTCGGATTCAAATATGTATGCCAACATTCATTCTATAGGAGCACGTTCTTCTCTTTTAAGCAAAAAAAGAGCTAGTCTTTTTATACAATAACCTAAAATGAAACCCTCATACTTGTTTCAATCTTTTCTCATTAAAACATTCACTAAGTCTTTATCCAATTTATTGGTTTCAGAATCTACAATTCCAAAATTCCCTTTATAATCCCAGTTTGCCCAAGCCATGTCGTTATCTTCAAAAACACTTACCATATCGCGGTACCATTGCAACCTGTCCTTTTTTCGTGTTGTAGGTAAGCTTCCAAATTCCCCACAATATAATGGTAAGTTATATTTTTTGGCAATTTCTAGAGGCCCCTTCATTCTTTCGAGAAGATATTTTTTTGAATAATTTGCACTGTCCTCTAAAAGAGCTTCTACTTGTTCTTTTGTATAAGCTGCTACATCTTTTTTATCAACTGGAATTCCAGGATATTTAACAGACCCCTTATAAAACCCCACTCTTTTACTCCAAGGCGCTTGGTAATGCGTAAAGACATGCGGACTATAAAAATGAAAGCTTAAAATAATATTCGGATCATCCTTAGGGATTTCTAAATCCTTAAAAGTATCCACAGATTGCCATTTATTAGACCCTATCACAATGGTACGGAAAGGTTCTTTTATTCTTATTTCCATAAAGGTTGCAAATAGTAATTCATTCCAACTTTCAGGATTATTAGCTACGGGTTCATTTAAAATCTCATAAGCCACCAAGCTATTTGGATACATTAACAATTCTGAGGATAACTGCTTCCATAAACCCACAAACTTCTCTTTCTCGTCAACACTGTCCCACAGCGCATTATAATCATTATTAAAAAAATGTGAACGCACGATATGCAAATCGACTACAACTTTTAATTTGTTTTCTTTAGCCCAATGTATCGCATTGTGGAGTGATTGAAACGCCAAAGGATGTTTCTGGCCATTTTCATCCCACATGTTTTTTTCGTCAATGGGCAATCTAATGTGGTCGTACCCTAAAGACGCAATCAACGCCATATCCTCTTCAGTAAAAAACCGAAGCCTTTCTTCCGCATTCCTATTCGTTTGGGAGAGCCAATGGCTAATATTCACCCCGCGCTTTATACTAAATCTGGATTGTTCTAAATTAGACACGTTATTTTGCGCAAGGCATTTTAAGTTTTGGAAAAACCCAAGCAAAACTGCAAAACATAAACATCTTGATATTAATTTCGTATTAATCATAATCATGGTTTAAAAACAATACAAATCTATCTTTATTTAAAAAGAATCATTCTGTCAAAAATCCTTCTTAAGGGGTGCTAATATTCGTTATCATAAGTTTAAGCCATTTACGTTCAACATATCGCATGGATGACTGCTATTTTAAGAAAAACACATATCAACCCCTTTACAAAAACTATGAGACACCTTGTGTATTAGAATATTTTCAATATTTGTATTTGATAACTAAACTTCACTAAAAAAAATAATTATGATTTTAAAAAATACCAGCACATTTAAATCGTACGGTCTAATGGCTTTAATATTCTTTAGTTTTCTTTCTTGTGAAGATGATATTAGAGAAGTGACTCTTTACGAAAAAGGAACCCTAGAAGCCAAAACCTCATCCACAAGCATAAACGTTGGAGAAGTAGTTTCTTTTGAAAACCTTTCAACCAAGGTACAAAGTTTAACGTGGACTTTCGAAGGCGGTAACCCCGCAACATCTTTCAACCCCAAAGTAGAGGTTACCTACAACCAATCTGGTGTCTATAAAACGACACTTGAAGTAAAGTACATTGACAATCAGATAGAAAAAGAAGATTATTTTGTAGAAGTATCCCCATTGGCTGTAGAGCCCCAAAGCCCTTACGGAGGCTCACCTAAAGTTACTGAAACAAAAATTCAGTTTGAGGATTTCGATTTCGGCGGAGAAGGCATATCATATCATGATACAGAACCAGAGAACAAAGGCGACGCTCATTACCGATTTGGCCATGGTGTGGATATTAAGACCACTCTTGATGAAGAAGGTAAATACGACGTTACATCTATACAAAATGGTGAATGGTTGGAATACTCTGTTTTTGTTGAAACAGCTAGTGTCTACGATTTTAACTTTAGACTTTTGGCTGATGATAGTGGAAGTTCTATTAAAATCCAGGATGTTAATGGTGGAACCGTTACAGACTTAGGGTCAACAGGCCTCATTGAAAGTACAGACAGCGCCTATAAAACCATAAAAGCTGAAAACATTACATTAAGTGCAGGACAACATGTTATTAGAATTCTGTTTTCTGGCAATGGCATTGACGCCAATTACTTTGAAATTATCAACACCGTATACGTACCACCAGTACAGAAATTTGGAATATATACAGAAAACACAGACCTTATAGGTTCGGTAAACGTGCAATTAGAGGTTAATAACCAATTTGCCATTAACACCATAACAGACAATCCTTACGAAGGCAGTAAAGCCTTGAGTTTTACTATTGATGGTACCGCAGATTGGGCCATGGCATCTATAATACCCGACAGCCCAATTGACATATCCAGCTATGCAACTTATAATGTAGCGTTAAAATCTACCAGCAATGGCACCATACTCATCAGGTTACAAAGCGGTGGCGGACAAAAAGCAATCTTAACTTTTGATGCTGCTAGTGAGCCTTATGGTTTTAAAAGAGATGGAAATTGGCATTTCCTCTCCATACCAATAGCTGATTTTGTAGCAAAGAACCCTGCTATAAATTTAAATGCTATTACAGAACTATTAGTTTTTAGAAGTTCTCCAGACGATGTTAGAAATGCCAATAATTATAATTTTTATTTAGATAATTTTTACTTATCTAAATAACATCACCTAAATATTAATGAAAATTCCGCAAAATTAAGGTTTTGCGGAATTTCACTTTTTTAAATACAAATGAAAAAGCTCATAACCGCTTCCTTTTTAATCCTTACCTGTACTTTATTGTTTTCACAAAACAAAACAGCACTTTATAAAAACAGAACAGCACCTATAGAAGAGCGAATAGCAGATTTATTACAGGTTATGACCTTAGAAGAAAAAATTCTTCAAATGAACCAATGGGCTTACGGAAAAAACGACAATCCGAATAATTATGAATCTAAAATTAAAGATTTAAACCCCAACATAGGGTCTTTAATATATAGGAGTACCGATCCGAAATATAGAAATTTTATTCAAAAAAAAGCTATGGAGGAATCACGGCTTGGCATTCCCATAATTTTTGGTTTTGATGTGGTTCACGGCTATAGAACCATTTTCCCCATTCCATTAGCACAAGCATGTTCTTGGAATACCGCTTTAGTGAAAAAATCTTGTGAGATTGCAGCTAAAGAAGCTTGGTTAACGGGTATAGATTGGACATTCTCACCTATGGTAGATGTGGCGCGAGATCCGCGCTGGGGAAGAGTTTCAGAAAGTTACGGAGAGGACCCTTATGCCAATTCTGTTTTTGGCGTGGCAGCCATAGAGGGCTATCAAGGCCATAAGCTCTCAGAAAAATTTACAATTGCAGCATGCCTGAAACACTATGTAGGCTATAGCTTATCAGAAGGTGGAAGAGATTATCACTATAGCGACGTTTCTAGCCAAACTCTTTGGGAAACCTTTATGCCACCCTTTGAAGCAGGGATAAAAGCAGGGGCAGCTACAGTAATGAGTGGGTTTAATGACATTAGTGGTATTCCTGCTTCTGCAAACCACTACACCTTAACAGAGATTCTTAAGGATCGATGGGGGCATGATGGTTTTGTTGTTTCAGATTGGGGTTCTATAAAAAACTTAATTTACCAAGGCGTTGCCAGAAACCCAAAAGAAGCGGCATTAAAAGCCTTCTTATCGGGTGTGGATATGGATATGGTAGACGATTTATATTATGACAACTTACCAACATTGGTTGCAGAAGGAAAAATAACCGAGCAACAAATAGACGATACCGTTAAAAGAATATTAAGATTAAAATTCCGATTAGGTCTCTTTGATCAGCCTTATGTAGATGAATTAGATGAAAAAGAGCGCTACCTTCAACCAGAAGACCTTTTAACAGCAAAAGCGTTGGCCGCAGAGTCTATGGTGCTATTAAAAAACAAAAACGAACTCCTTCCTATAAAATCACACTATAAGAACATCGCGATAATAGGCCCTATGGTAAAGGATTCTATTCATATTATGGGGTTTTGGGAAGGAAAAGGTCGACCTGAAGATGTAGAGACCATTCACGATGGCTTAATTAAAGAGTTTGGGACACAATTAAACTTGCACTATGCTAAAGGCAGTGATTTTGATGGCAACGATACTTCTGGCTTTAAGAAAGCTAGACAAGCAGCAAATAAATCTGATGCTATTATTGTTTTTCTAGGTGAAAAAAGAGATTGGAGTGGAGAGAACGGGTCTCGCTCCACTATCTCACTTCCTAAAATTCAAGAACAACTTGTTTTAGAGTTAAAAAAAACAGGAAAACCTCTTATTCTGGTTTTATCTAGCGGACGCCCTTTAGAATTGTTCCGCTTGCATCATGAGGCCGATGCTATTATTGAAATGTGGCAACCTGGCACCACTGGCGGTTCTGCTATATCAGGCATTCTTTCTGGTAGGATAAATCCATCTGGGAAATTAGCTATAACATTTCCCCAAACTACGGGACAAATTCCCATGACTTACAACATGCGACCATCTGCAGTGCCCAAAAGTGGCCACTATCAAGACATTCCTGCAGAGCCATTATATTGGATGGGACATGGATTAAGCTACACCACATTTGACTATAGTCCTATAAAATTATCGTCAACTACATTAAAAAAGCAAGACACCTTAATTGCACAAATTGAAATTACAAATAAAGGGGATAGAGCAGGAAAAGAAGCTGTGCTTTGGTACATCTCAGATCCTGTAGCCAACATTTCAAGACCAGTAAAAGAACTAAAATACTTTGAGAAAAAAAATATAGAAAAGGGAGAGACAACATTATACCGTTTTGAAATCCAGCCACATCGCGACTTGAGCTATGTGGACGGCAATGGTAAAAGACATTTAGAGACGGGTGAATATTTTGTAATGGTAGAAGATCAAAAAGTCTCTTTTAAAATTGTAGAATAGCAATACGTTTTTGTAAGGGTTTAAATACATGATTAATGACAACGTGTATCTGTAGGTTTTTTAATTTACAAGAAACACATACATACCCCTAAATGAGAACAATACAGTCCCCCTAACCTGATATTGTTTAATACTTTTGAGTTCATTTAATCTTTAAACCTCTATTATTATGAAAAAAATTACATGTCTTTTTACTTTATTAATCTGCGCTTTAGGGCACGCCCAAACGACCCTAGGCTATTATACAGAGCGCGCTGTTACAGCTACTGTTGTACCACAGAATCTTAACACTGATGCTATGGGCATAAATACTGAGTTTTCAGATTCTGGTACAGATGGCGGCTCTTATGTGATAGAAGCAAAAGCAAATACTGTTGGCACAAACTACCAAGCCTATTTTAACTATCCAGGAAGCCCAGATCAAGACTTAAGTGCTTATGATGCACCATGTTTCTTTAAGATCAACCAGCGTACAAGCAACCGTAATTAGGTTAGAAGATGCTGCTGGTAAACAAGCAAATTTTAACCCAGAAACCTATGGGTTCGTCTACGATGGAAACTGGCACAGCTTAGTTATTCCATTTACCGATATAACGGCACAAAATGCAAGTTTTAATTTCGGTAACGTTAATAATATTTTTATGGTTAAAAGCACTCCTGGTGAAGGAGGCTTTGTTGTTCCTGAAACGTATGTTTTTTACATTGACGATGTTTATTTTTCTTCGGGTGTATTAAGTACCTCTAAATTTGAAGTCGGAAAAATTAGTGTGTACCCTAATCCTGCTAATGCTGAAATCAGTATTAAATCAAACAATAAATTAGATTCTGTTGTAATATATAATCTTACTGGACAAAAAGTGCTAGAGTCCAATACCACAGAAAACGTGAACATCTCAACATTAAAAGCAGGGATGTATTTTATAAATGCCACTTCAAATGGTGTAAGTACAAGCTCAAAGTTTATTAAAAAATAAGTTGTTTTTAGAATCTATATAAATCAATAGCCACCATACGTGGTTATTGATTTATTTTTTGGTGTTAGTTCGAAAAAAACTTTCACAAGTATTAAAAGATATGTTTATTTTAATCTTATCACAATCCCTATAACGTTCACTCTTTAGGCCGTTATTTACAGTTAAAGACCGTTGCAAGGAGTTATGTGGTTTTTAAAATATTCGTATCTTTTTTTCATGGAATTGGTCTCAATAAATGCTAAAATGGATTAAAAGTATCATGATCAATAAAAAACCAAATTACTCCATATTAGATAAATTAAGGGTATTCATCCGAGCAACTACGTCTTTTATGACATGATCTGGCTTTTTACCTTTGGTGGCATAAACTATATGTATTATGACAAAAAAGGAGAATGATTTGTGGAT
>NZ_JBHMFC010000032.1:0-32531 GCF_042427585.1 Mariniflexile ostreae
TTTTTAGTGCGCTTGTAGAGTCCCATGAAAATTATTTTTAGTCTGCAAACCAAAAATAAGGGATTCTCAAGCTTCTTTAAAACTTAAACTTTCGGATAGTTGTGTTATAACTTATATAAAATAGTTAAACCACAGTTTAAAAGTTGTGGTTTTATATTTCCAAAGCCAAACTAAAGAATAATCAAAAATCCAGTATTTTAGCAGCCTTTCTCGAGGGCAGAGCGTAAAAAAAAGGTTTAGTAAACCTTTTTAGCGAATGAGCCAGCTGGCGCGATGGGCTCATACATTATCGTTAGGCGATTTGGTTTGGGAACGCGAACTCAACAGCAACGGGAAAGTACTCAAACAAAAAGGGAAAGCTAACTTTTGTCCATTTTTGTATCAAGGGCAGAGCTATGATGCGGAGGTTGGGCTGGCATACAACCGCTTTCGCTATTACGAATAGACACATTCTCCCAAACAGGGATAATAATGGAAATCCAGATATTTTAGACAAAGCCCTAGACAACACAAAAGCTGAATAAATATTTACTTTACAAAAGTGTTTCTAGATATTATGATTGCATGAAACGCATAAAAAGTAGATTATCGAGTTATTAGTCATTTAACAGTGAAGTATTTGGACTAGAATGAAATAATTGTATATTTCACATGAATTGTTTAAACCTATGGGAGAAGCCTGCAAACTTGAATATCAAACAAAAACTTTAAAAGCCTTTAAAAATAACAATCCTGTTATTTTTAAAGCATTATACGTTTCTAATTATCATAAAGTTGAATCTCTAGTTTTAAAAAACAGTGGTTCCATGGAATACGCCAAATACATCTACCAAGACGCTTTCACAAAAACATGGAAAGACATAAAATCCTATAAGTTTACACCTCAGAATGAAATCGATTTACAGGATTACTTATACCAAATTGCAAAAAACAATTGGAAGGAAGTTTCAGTCTCTAAATCCTTAAAAAAAACAAATTCCTCCCATAATTATTTAGAGATATTAGAACAGGGTAAGTGTGATAATAATATCGGTGAAAACATACTAGAAAGACAAACAATGGATGCCTATAAAAAATTAGAGCAACCTTGCAAGAAGGTATTAAGGCTATTTTATTTTGATAAAAAAACGTTGGAAGATATTGCAGGAGAATTAAATATACCAGAATCGACTGTCCGAAATAAAAAATACAGCTGTATGGAAAAATTAAGAGCAATGATGATTACCCAAAACAATTAAGAGTTGAATCACAATACCGATATACCACAAGAGCTTTTTGAGGCTATAGAGCGCTACCTAAATGGTACCATGGATGCCCCTGAACTAAAAGACTTTAACGATTACCTTAAAATCGACCCCGAATTCGCAACTCAAGTAAAAGATATCAAGACTATCCTTCTAGGCATTGAAGTACAAGCATTTAAAGAGCAACTAGAGGTTTTTCATGATACTATACCAAAGCCACAAAAAGAGGGACTTATTAAAATAAGGCGCATTAGTTACAGTAAATTAGCCGCAGCTGTTGCAGTTATTATAGCAATAAGCAGTATTTGGTTTTTTAGTAGTTCTCCAAACAAGAGACTTTATACTACCTATTTTAAACCAGATCCTGGCCTGCCAACGACAAGTAAGAGCAGTATGAATAATTTCGATTTTTATGATGCCATGATATACTATAAGCATGGTGATTATAAAACAGCAATAAAAAAATGGTCGATTTTAAGCGATAACAAACCTAATAACGATAGTATTAACTATTTTTTGGGCGTTGCACATTTAGCCTATAAAAAAGAATCTGAAGCAATTCCTTATCTAGAAAGAGCTGTGGCAGACTCTACCTTTTCATTATTAAAAGATGCACATTATTATTTAGGATTAGCATATTTAAGCGTAGATAATGTTGTACTTGCTAAAAAACACTTTAATTTAAGTCATTCCGAAACAAGTAAAATGCTTTTAGATCAGTTAGAATAACTCTAGTCTTGCTATAACTTTATTCACTCATCTAAAGGCTTAATTTTTTTATGTTGCATCTCTTAATTGTAATCTTTCCCCTACCCTTCTTTAAGACCTAGACCCATTAACTATGTTTATACCAAAATGTAACAGCTTAAGTCTCGCAGTTTATTTTCTGTTTTTTATTGGAGATTCATGAAATACTACAACACATAAGTGTTTTTCGAAACACCCCAAAGTTTATATATTAAAAAAGGCAAAATAAAAAACCCAACATTTTCATGTCGGGTTTTTAGTCTCTTTGGTATAATTTATCAAAAGTTATAATTTAAAATCTGTTATCCTCCAAAGTCATCAAAACGGATATGTTCATCAGGAATACCAAAATCTTCTCCCATTTTTTGAACAGCCTTGTTCATTAAAGGTGGGCCACAGAAATACAATTCGATATCTTCTGGCGCTTCGTGTTTACTTAAATAGTTATCGATAACGCAATTATGAATAAATCCAACAAACCCATCACCAGGCGCATCGATATTTTCTTTTACTTTCCAGTTGTCCTCTGGTAAAGGTTCAGATAAAGCCAAGTAGAAGTTAAAATTTGGAAACTCTTTTTCTAATTCATGGAAATGCTCTAAATAAAACAACTCACGCTTAGAACGTCCACCATACCAATACGTAACTTTTCTTCCTGTTTTTAAGGTTTTGAACAAATGGTATAAATGAGATCGCATAGGTGCCATTCCTGCACCACCGCCCACATATAGCATTTCGCTATCCGACTCATTGATAAAGAATTCACCATAAGGTCCTGAAATCGTTACTTTATCACCTACTTTTTGATTAAAGATATAAGACGATGCAATACCTGGATTTACATCCATCCATCCATTTTTATTCCGATCCCATGGTGGTGTAGCAATACGCACATTAAGCATAATTTCACGGCCTTCTGCAGGATAAGATGCCATAGAATAAGCACGTTCTACAGTTTCTGTATTTTTCATAACCAAAGGCCAAAGGTTAAATTTATCCCACTCTTCTTGGAATTTATCTGGTCTATCATGCTCATCAGGATGCGCAGTAATATCCATGTCTGCATACTTGATTTCACATTGTGGAATTTCAATTTGAATATATCCACCTGCCTTATACCCCATATCTTCAGGGATTTCCACTACAAATTCTTTAATGAATGATGCTACGTTATAATTACGTGTTACTGTGGCTTCCCATTTTTTAATACCAAAAACCTCTTCTGGGATAGTAATATTCATGTCCTGTTTCACCTTAACCTGACAAGATAAACGTATACCTTCTTTTAATTCTTTACGAGTAAAGTGAGGTGTTTCGGTTGGTAGAGCTTCACCTCCACCTTCTAAAACATGGCATTCACACTGTATACATGTACCTCCACCACCACAAGCCGATGGTAAAAATATTTTTTGATTTCCTAAAGTCGTTAACAAACTAGCTCCAGACTCTACTTGTATTACTTTTTCACCATTTATAGTAATCTTTACAGGTCCCGATGGTGATAATTTCTGTTTTACAACTAATAACAATGTTACTAATAACAAGGTAATAACCAAAAACGCTACTACAGTTGCTACTACTGTTCCTAATGTACCTGCGGCTAAAATCATATTACTCATTTCCTTTTAAGGTATTACTTTGGTTGTGTTCGCTCACCAATGTTAAATCTTCTTTTGAAACGTCTTTAGGACGTTCTGCAGCACTTACAGTTATTTCATCTTCGGAAGCCGCCTCTTCATCATCACCACCGGTAAGCATACCTCCAAAACTCATAAATCCAATCGCCATTAAACCTGTAATAATAAATGTAATACCCAAACCACGCAAAGCTGGTGGGACATTAGAATATCTTATTTTTTCGCGAATGGCCGCAATGGCTAGAATGGCTAAAAACCAACCAATTCCAGAAGAAATACCATAATTAAACGCTAAGCCAAGAGTTTGGATTTCGCGAGATTGCATAAATAACGAGCCTCCTAATATAGCACAGTTTACTGCAATAAGCGGTAAAAAGATACCTAACGAATTATATAAGGATGGTGAAAATTTTTCAACAATAATTTCCACTAATTGTACCATGGTTGCAATGGTTGCAATAAACATAATAAATGACAGGAAGCTTAAATCGTACTCCGCATATTCTGCTCCCAACCATTTTAAAGCGCCTGGCTGTAAAAGGTATTGATCTAGCAACCAGTTTAAAGGTACTGTAATAGCCAGTACAAATATAACAGCAGCTCCTAAGCCCACAGCCGTGGTTACTTTTTTAGATACCGCTAAGTAAGAGCACATCCCTAAGAACGTGGCAAATACCATGTTATCTATAAATATTGATTTGAAAAATAATTCTATGTGTTCCATGTATTCTTAATTATGAATTCAGAATTCTAAATTATTAATGATCTTCTATTAAAGCTTGATTTCTACTACGTTGTACCCAAATAATAAGTCCTACAACTATTAATGCCATAGGAGACAACAGCATAAAGCCATTATTTTCATATCCGATAGCATATAGTCCTGTTTTTTCGATAGGGTCTCCTAAAACTTTAAACCCTAGTAAAGTACCAGAACCTAATAACTCTCTAAAAAAACCAACAATTATAAGAATTAATCCATAACCAGCAGCATTACCAATGCCGTCTAAAAACGACCTCCAAGGACCGTTAGCCAACGCAAAAGCTTCAAAACGGCCCATGATAATACAGTTTGTAATAATCAATCCTACGAATACAGAAAGTGTTTTACTTAGCTCGTAAGCATAAGCTTTTAATACTTGATCAACAATAATAACCAAAGCAGCAACCACTACCAGTTGTACAATAATCCTTATTTTAGAAGGGATGATATTTCGCATTAATGAAATAACCACGTTTCCTATACCCAAAACAAATAATACAGAAACCGCCATTACAATGGATGCTTTTAACTCTGCTGTTATTGCCAAGGCAGAACAAATACCAAGTACCTGAATGGTAATTGGGTTATCATCCGCTAATGGATCTGTGATTAACTTTGCGTCTTTTTTTGATAAAAGTCCCATAGATTAATTATTTTTTAGTTTATCGAAATAAGGTTTGTAAAGCTTTAAATCGCTTTTTATCATAGCTGTTACGCCATCTCCTGTAATAGTTGCACCTGCAATGGCATCAACTGCATTATCTGTTTTGTTAACATTTTTAGGGTCGGCATTTCCTTTAGCGACAGTAATCCCTTTAAATACACCTGATTCATTTAGCAAATGTTCTCCAGTAAAATCATCCATAAAGAAACGCTCTTTAATGTTAGATCCTAAACCGGGAGTTTCACCTTTATGATCAAAATAAGCACCTTTAACCACCATATTTTCATCTATGGCTACATACCCCCAAATAGCATCCCAAAGCCCTTTACCATAAATAGGAGCGATATAATAGGTTTCACCATCTTTTTCTCCTACAAATAAAGGTAACTTTCTAGAATACGAAGGGTCTTTAGATGCCGATTTCTCTTTCTTTATATCGATTAAATAGGCTTTTTCGTCTTCTGTAGCAACACCATCTACTATAACCAATTGTTTGTTTATGTATTTTGAAAATGCAGCTGGTGCTTCTGTGGCTGAAATAAAAATAGCACTACCCTCTGTATTTTCATTGACTCCCATAGCATACAAAATATTTTGTTGCTTTTCTATACGCTTATTCTCTGTAATATTTGGTTCTAATGAAGATGCTGTATATGCTAATACTGCACCTACTATAAACACCATGGCAATAGCAAAGAGAATGGTATATAAATTTGAATCTGTTTTATTACTCATGGTTTAAGCTGTTTTAACTTTTACACGTTTTAGTCTTCGTTTTACATTCCCTTGAACTACATAATGATCAATAGTTGGTGCGAAAACATTCATTAATAAAATGGCTAACATCACGCCTTCTGGGTAAGCTGGATTAAACACACGTATCAATATAGATAAAAACCCAATTAAGAAGCCGTAAATCCATTTACCTTTATTAGTTTGTGATGCGGTTACAGGGTCTGTAGCCATGTAAACAACACCAAAAGCGAACCCACCTATTATAAGGTGATGCCAAAAAGTAGTACTCATCAATCCGTAAAAACTATTGCTTTCTGTAATAACACCGGCATCTACAACTTGATTAAAAATCAAGCCCATCACCAATGCACCAATAACAGAAGACAACATAATTCTCCAACTTCCAATTTTGGTAAAAATTAAAAACAAGGCTCCTATTAAAATCAGTAATGTAGATGTTTCTCCTACAGAGCCCGGTATAAAACCAAAAAACATATCTGCTATCGAGTGGCTTATTTCATGACCTTGCGCCAGGCTTCCCAAAATGGTTTCACCCGAAATAGCATCTAGGTTAGCACCATCAGCAATTTCTTTGGTTCTTTGAACAGCACCTTCTACCCATACTTTATCGCCACTCATCCAAGTAGGATAAGCGAAAAACAAGAAGGCACGGATGGTTAAAGCTGGGTTTAGAATATTCATCCCTGTACCACCAAAAACCTCTTTTCCTATCACAACACCAAATACTACAGCTACAGCCAACATCCAAAGCGGGATGTCTATAGGCACAATAAGTGGCACCAACATTCCTGTTACCAAATAACCTTCTTCTACTTCATGTTTATTGATAATAGCAAAAATAAATTCAATTCCCAAGCCAACACCATAAGACACGATAACCAAGGGGATGATTTTCCAAAATCCAACCAAAAAGTTATCTAAAGTCCAAAATTCGCTGCTAAAAAACCCACTACTTACTGCTTGAATATCCCCTAGCGCCAAATAATGTTGGTATCCCGCATTAAACATTCCAAAAAGTAAACACGGCACTAATGCCATGATAACGATATTCATGGTTCGTTTTAAATCATCGGCCACTTTTATATGGGTCCCATGATGTGTGGTCTCATTTGGTAAATAAAGAAATGTATGAAGTGCGTTGAACGCAGGAGACCATTTCGAGCCTCTATACTTTCTTTTTAAGATATGTAATCTAGTTTTTAAATTCATTATCCGATTTCTTTAAGCATTACATCTAAACCTTTTCTAATAATTTGCTGGTGTGGCTGTTTAGACACACAGATAAATTCCGTTAGGGCAAAATCCTCAGGAGCAACCTCATACATACCCAAAGCTTCCATTTCGTCTAAATCGGTGTACATGCAGGCCTTTAATATTTGTAAAGGATATATATCAAGAGGGAAAACTTCTTCATAGTTCCCAGTTGTTACAAAATTACGGTGTTCTCCGTTCGTATTAGTATCTAAATCGTATACTTTATTTGGGAACAGCCAAGAAAACGTTAAGGCCCTACTAGTAGACACCTTATCAAAAACAGGCTTATTCCATCCAAACAGCTCATAATGATCTCCTTCTGGAATAATGGTAACGGTATTGCTGTAATAATCTAAATACCCGTCTGGCTTCACTTGTTTACCAGATAAAACATTACCAGAAATAATACGAGGATGATCTTTCTTTGCAATACCCTTATCGTAAATCATGGTCGCGATTTCGCAGCCCAATTTAGCTTTAAAATATCTTGGTTTTTCTACAGCAGAACCTGCCATGGCAACAATACGCTCTGCATTAAATTTTCCCGTTAATAGCAATTCGCCAATAACAACTAAATCCTGTGCATTTACTGTCCAAACCGTTTCTCCTTTATTAACAGGGTCGATTTTATTTATTTGGGTACCGACATTTCCAGAAGGATGTGGTCCAGAAACCTTATGTAAGGTAATACCAGACAAACCAGCTAATGGTGAATTGGAGTTTTTCCCAACACTAACATGTACTTTCCCCTGCGTTAATTTACCTAAAGCTGTAACGGCGGCTTGCAGTTCTGTCTCTTTTCCTTTTAAGGTAAAGTCCAAATCGGCAACCAATGGCGCACTAGCATAACCAGAAATAAAAATGGCTTTGGGATCCTTATCGGGATTAGCAATCACATCGTAAGGCCTTTGCTTAATAAATGGCCAACAGCCCGAGGCCAACAAATGTGCTTTTAATGCCTCTGGTGTTGAAGCAGCAAAATCGAACACACCGTTATCTTGATACACTTGGGTTTTATCTGCTACAATCTTAATAGCATCAATGCGTCTTTTTGGTCCACGGATGACTTCAATCACCTTTCCTGAAACTGGCGACGAAAATTTTATATTCTCATTAGACTTATCGAAAAACAAAACACCTCCAGCTTCAACTGAGGCGCCCTCTTTGGCAACAAGCTTTGGAATAACACCGTGAAAATCCTCTGGCCTTATAGTAAAGTAATTACTGACAATCGCTTGTTCAACGATTTTCTCTGCTTCACCTACAAGTTTAATGTCCAGACCTTTTTTAATACGAATGTCGTTTGACATATTTTATATATTGAAATTAGTTGTCTAAAAATCGAGGCAAAAGTACAAATTTATACTAATATTATTCAGCTAAACCAGGGCTCCGTGTTTATTTATAATCATTCTAAACAACAAAAAAGACTTAGGTATAAAATTTGTTTATATTTACAAACAAAACCATCGTATGTATGTTTAAAAAGACACCTTCGTTATTTATAATATATGCCCTAATTCCATGTCTTTTTTTCGGGCAGGTTAATGAAGTAAACCCTCCCGATTACATCAAAACCATTACTTTTAAAGGCCATACACCAGAAAGCCAATTGCCTATTTTAAGGCTTGGCGAATATCTGGTATTGGAATTCGATGCTTTAAATGGCGACGAAGAAGATTATTACTATAAAATAAATCATTATAACTACGATTGGACGCCTTCCGTTTTAACAAAATCTGAATATATGGATGGTTTCGATAATCAACGTATTCGCGATTATGAAAACTCTTTAAACACCTATCAAATATATTCTCATTATAAACTAACATTACCCAACGAGCAAACCAAAAGCTTAAAGGTTTCGGGAAATTACCTGTTATCGGTTTACAACAATTATGATGAACTGATGTTTTCTCGAAAATTTATGATTTACGAAAACAAATCCAATGTAGGCGTTACCATTAAACGTTCTAGAACTATTAAGGATATTGAAAAAAAACAACGGGTAGAAATTGCCATCTCACCAATAGGTATGCAGTTTAACAACCCTATGCAAACTGTAAAAACGGTAATTGTACAAAACAATAATTTAAATACAGCTATTAAAAATTTAAAACCGCAATACACTATTGGAAATCAACTTATTTATAAATATGGTACTGAGTCCAGTTTTTGGGGCGGCAACGAATATCTCTTTTTTGAAAACAAAGATGTAAGAGCGGCCAACACCGGTATTCAAGGCGTCGATTTAAAAGACCTCTACCACAACTATCTTTTTACCAATTACCCAAGATTTGACAGGGTTTACACTTATAATCCAGATATTAACGGCAATTATTTAATAACCAATATCGATGCGGAAGATCCAACTATTGAAGCCGATTATGTTTGGATATTTTTTTCCTTACTGCCTAACGACGCTTTTAAAAATAAAGACATCCACGTGTATGGAAACTTTAATAATTACGCGATAGACGAAAGCACTAAAATGACTTATAATAGCGATTTAAACTATTATGAAAAACCTATATTATTAAAACAGGGCTTTTACAATTACAAATATGTCGCTGTAGACAAGAATGGCATTTTAGACGAAGGCGCCATTAGCGGAAACTTTTATCAAACCGAAAACAATTACAAAGTGATGGTGTATTATAGGGATTTAGGTGCGCGTTACGATCAACTCATCGGTGTAGGCGAAGGCAGCTCGGTTAACATTTCTAATTAATCGTTAACCACATTTATGGAAAATATAATCTTCATATAGTCAAGAAATAAAAGGGAATATTTGTAAATTAGCACATTAAAACATTTTGTTTATAAATCCTTATCATGGTTCAACACGTTACAAGTGGTATAAAAATTTCGGTAGTAACACACTACGAAGGGTCGTTTTATAAAAACTATAAAATCCATTACGCCTTTGGTTATAAAATAACCATTGAAAACCAAAGCAAGGACTCTGTTCAACTTAATGCACGCCATTGGATAATTTCGGATGCTTTAAACCATAAAGAAACCGTTTCTGGTGAGGGTGTTATTGGCCTAAAACCCGTTTTAAAACCGGGCGAATCGCATACTTACAACTCTGGTTGTTTATTAACCTCCCCCTTTGGCGCCATGCAAGGCCACTATAATATGGTGAATTTTGCAACGGCCAAAAACTTTAAAGTTACCATTCCTTCTTTTAAATTGAGCGCTACCTTCGCACTCAATTAAACCGCCTTGCTCCTTTTGTTTACTGGTTGCTACATCAAGTATCTTACGTTAAGATCCTTTAAATCTCATAAACACCTAAGTATTTAAGCCCACTCCATTCTTTTTTATTCTATAAAAAACCAATTAGCTTTGTGAGCAATTGTTTATGTTTGAAGGTAGATATTATTATACTGAGCAGCCAGCTCTATTTATAAAAAATATTTACAAACTTTAGAATGAAGATAATACCATCAGAAAAAATAGTGCTAAAAACCGAACTCTCAAATCAAGAGGTCCGAAAGGTTTTAGCAGAAAACATTCAATTAAAAAAAAAGACACTATTTGGTTTTACCAGACTTAATGAAGAAAAACCTTTTGAAGGTGTTTTTAAACATGATACGTTCAAGATTCAACGCTTAATAAAAGGCAGAAACTCTTTTGTACCGACAATTAAAGGGGAAATTCAATCTGATTTTAACGAAACTAAAATTATAGTTACTTTAAACATTCCTAAATCAACATTAATATTTATAATTTATTGGTTGACTTTCGTTGGATTTGTATTTATTATGGGCCTAACTGGAATGGCTACGCAAGGTACAAATGCTGGATTATTGATACTTCCTTTATTAATGGGTGTATTTGCAATTATATTAACACATTATGGATTTAATAGCCAAAAAGAAAAATCAATAAATGATTTAAAAAAAATTTTGGACATCCAAGGTTATTCGACACGAGACAAGAAATTAAAAATCAAATGAAAATACTTCACACTGCCGATTGGCATTTAGGACATAGATTGCATGAGCAATCTCAAATAGAAGAACAAACCTTGTTTTTAAACTGGCTTGAACACTATATTACGAACCAAAATATTGATGTTCTGTTAATTTCTGGTGATATATTTGATACAGGAGTTCCTTCCAACCAAAGTTTGGAAATGTATTACAGCTTTTTAGTAAAATTAAAACGTACGTCTTGTCAAGCGATAATTATTACGGGGGGAAATCACGATTCGCCAGGAACTCTAAATGCTCCAAAACATATTTTAAATGCCCTCTCCATACAGGTCGTTGGAAAAGCCACAGACCATATTAAAGATGCCGTTTTTGAAATTGAAGTAAAGGGTGAAAAAGTTATTATTGCTGCTGTGCCCTATTTGCGTGATGGAGATATAAGGCGCGCTGTTGCAGGAGAATCTTTTGAAGAGCTTACCGACAAGTATAAAACCGCATTAATTAACCACTATCAAACCTCGGCAACACAATGCAAACTAATCAATACGAGCCACGCCCCAGTAATTGCAATGGGCCATTTGTTCGCTATTGGAGGTTCGATATCCGATAGTGAGCAAAATATTTATGTAGGCACATTGGGCCATATTGGTGCTACAGATTTTCCAGCTTATTTTGATTATGTGGCTTTAGGCCATTTACACAGACCGCAAATTATTGGCAAAAACACCAAAATACGCTATTCTGGATCGCCACATATTCTTAGTTTTAGCGAGATAGATTACGACAAAAAGGTGATTGTTTTAACCCTAGAAAACAATAAAATTAGTGACATAAAAGAAGATGTGGTACCGCGCTTTAGAGCATTTTACAGACTAGAAGGAACCCTAGAATCCTGCATCCAGCAATTTCCTACTATTGTTTCCAATACGTACAATTTAACTCCTTGGGTTGAAATAATTTTAAATGAAAACAACACCGTTAACACAGAAGATTTAAAAAGTGCCGCCTCTAACTATTCTTTTGAAATACTGAAAACAACTTTAAAAAAACAAAGAAAAATTAAAGGTATTGAAGAATTATTAGCAGAAACAAAATCTATAAAAGAGCTATTACCTACTGAAGTTTTCAAGCTGAAATGCGAAGAAATGGGTTACGACCTAGAAAGCCAACCAAAAGTATGGGATGCCTTTAATGAAATTCTACAAGCTGTTAAAAAACAATAAGCGCGATACCAATGAAAATTTTAAAAATAGAATTACAGAACATAAATTCATTAAAATCCGACTCTCCCATTGTAATAGATTTTGAGCATGAGCAATTTAAAGATGTTGGTCTTTACGCCATTACAGGATCCACAGGTGCGGGAAAAACAACTATTTTAGACGCTATAACCATTGCATTATACCATAATGTGCCACGATTTAATGGCACAAAAGGCACCCTGATAGACGTTGTGAGCCACGGGGCAAACGATGCACATAGCAGGGTTGTTTTTGAAAACGAAACCATAATTTATGAAGCTTTTTGGGGTATTCGGTTGGCCTCTAAAACAGGCAAAAAGCTTGCCAACCCACAAGAAGAAGTGAGTTTAAAAAATCTAACAGATGATGTTATTTTAGCTTCTCAAAAAAGAGGTTTAATTGAAGAGATTATTAGAGTAACACAATTAGATTACGTTCAGTTTTTAAGATCGGTCATGCTGGCACAAGGAGAGTTTGCTTCTTTTTTAACAGCAAAAGGACCTGAAAAAGGAAGGCTATTAGAACAAATTACTGGAGAAGGTATTTATAAAAAAATTGGTCAAGGCATTTCTGATAGAAAATCGAATGAAGAGAATAAATTAAAAGAAATACAGTCTAAAATTAATTCTGAAGATATTTTAACTGAAGCACAAAGAATCGAATTTACTGAAAAAGATAAAGAGCTCGATCTTCAAATTGCAACATCAGAAAAAGAAATGGAATCCATCCAAACCATCGTGAATTGGTATCAAAAGCATGAAGACTTATCAAAAGAATCCGAGGCTTTAGAGTTGGAATCAAAAGAAATCGAAATTGAATTTGAAAACTATAAATCTGAAATTGAATTATTAAATTTAAACGAAAAGGCAGAACCTTTTAAGGAGCTTATCCAAAATTTTAATAGAAATGAAAAAACCACTATTGAAAAAGCAAATCAATTAAAGGTTATAGAAAATGAATTAGCCCAGCTTAAACCCCAAACGGAAGCCTTAACCGAACACGTTACCAAACAAATGCATGATCTAGAAATGGCAGAGAAAGCAATTGTCGTTTGGCAACCTAAATTCGATCTAATTACAAAATTAGATAGCCAGATAAAGCATGAAGCAGACACCCTGTTTACATTAAAAAAGAATTTAAATGAACTAAACCTACACATCAAAACCTTGCAAGAGGACAAGATGGAAACGTTCAAAAAACTATCCGAAACAGAAGCAAAGATTAAAACGGACAATGTATTTCTAATTCAAAATAAATTCCTATCAGATGTTGCTCTAGAAATCTCTAATTGGGCAACAGGTTTAACCACATTAAAAGCACATAAAGAAACGCTAGATAAAAATGCTGTGTTTATTACAGATAAAAATAAAGATTTAGAAAAGACAACCAACGCCTTTATCACAAACAAAGCATTACTCACTAAAAAAGCTTCGGAAATTGAGGTTATCGACAAAGAGGTTTTGGCCATAAATGAGCAATTATGTAAAAGCAATTTAAGCGAACTATTAGCAGAAGAAAAGAAATTATCTGTAATGGAGTCCAATTGGAAACAGTTTAAAACCTTCTCAGAACAAATTGCTAAAGACGAAAAAGAACTAGAGAAATTATCCGTTCAAAAAAAATCATTATTAACTGAATTAGAATCGGTGAAGAAACAAAATGACGGTCTTCAAAAACAAATCATTTTACAAGAGACTGCTGTTGCCGATGCCGAGAAAATCTTAGATTTAGAAAAAAGCATTTCTAAATATGAAGACGATCGTAAAAACTTAATAAAAGGGATGCCCTGTGGTTTATGTGGATCGAAAGTACACCCGTTTGCTGAAAATTTAGAGGCTTTTGGGGTTTCCAAATCTGCATTAGAACTTAGCTACAGAAAGGACAAACTAAAAGTATTAAACGACTCTAAATCTGAATTAGATAAAAAAGACGTCTTATTATCCACAAAAATTGAGAATGCCACCCTATACATTAGCTCAATAACCGAAACGCTAAGCGCATTACAATCCAAAGCGAAACAATTAGATTTAGCTGCCGAAATAACCAATTTGGTCCAGATTAATATTGAACTCTCGGCATCTTCCGAAAAGCTACAATTAGTAGGCAAAAAGATAAAGGCTTCACAACAGTTACAAGCTAAAAAAGATAAACTGTTGGATACTATCAAAACACAAAGCCAATCTATTGAAATACTCAAAACGACAGATGCCAAACTTCATGAGAACATAAAAAATGTAAAAGCTGAAATTAACACCACACAAAAAGCTAGTGATGAGCGCACCAAAACATATAATACCCTCGAAAGTGATTTAAAAACGAAGCTATCTAAATTCAACTATGAATTACCTTTAGCAGACCAAACCCATTTGTTTATTCAACAGATTGAAGAAAACATACTAAAATACCATAAGACCCAAAAGAATTTAGATGCTTTAAAAGCAGAAAGCAAACTGCTGCACAGTAATTTAGAAAACATTGCTAAACAGTTAGAAGCACATGCTAAAACTCAGAGCGATTTCACCAAAAGCGCACAAGAATGTATTACTAAATCCGATCGATTAAAAGCCGAACGTATTGCCGTTTTACCGCTTGACATTACTGTAGAGAAAAAAAGAGCCCATTTACAATTTGTAAGAAAAGAACTAACAGAACAGGTAGAAGAGAGTATAAAAAAACGACAGCTCTTATTGGATTTAAAAACTAAAAAAGAAGCTTTAAAAGTCGAAAACATCAAAGACCAAACAGCTCTAAAGGATGAATTAAAACGTTTACAGATTTCTTTAGACGAGAAGATTGAAGCTAGTGGTTTTGAATCTAAGCAAGCTATTGAAAAGGCCTTGCTAAGCATCGAAGACAAACAAAGGTATACTCAAAACAAAAAGCGCATTGAGGATAAAAGCCTTAGATTGCACGCTTTAAAAGAAACCAACCTTAAAGCCATAGAAAGCTTAAACACGTCTAAAACCTTTAAAATTTCGAAAGCTGAAAGCCAGTTGGCTTTTGATGGCTTGAAAGCGAAAAGAGACAACCTTTCTGCTAAAAAAGGTGAAATTAGAGAAGCTTTTAGAAAAGACCAAGAAATTAGAGATAGAAACCATGATATTTATAAACAGATTAGCGCCCAGGAAGAAATCTGTTCCATTTGGAGAACCCTTTTTAAAATTATCGGGAATTCAAAAGAAGCTTTCAATGTATATGTTCAACGCTTAACATTAAAGCATTTATTAGACCTTGCTAATGTTCATTTATACAAGTTGAATAAACGGTACTCTTTAAAAATGGAAGATGATTATAAGCCAAAAGAAGAACTCAACTTTAACTTAATTGACCACTACCAAACGGATCAGGCTAGGTTGGTAGACACCTCAAGCGGAGGGGAAAAATTTATAATTAGTCTAGCCTTAGCTTTAGGCTTATCCGATTTAGCCAGTAAAAATGTTAAAATTGACTCTTTATTTATTGATGAAGGTTTCGGAACGTTAGACAAAAACACTTTAGAAACCGTGATTTCTACTTTAGAGACATTACAATCGCAAGGAAAAATGATTGGAATCATCTCCCATGTAGAAAATCTGAAAGAGCGCATTCCAACCCAGATACAGATTACTAAAAAAAGTAACGGTGTGAGTGAAGTGGAGATGTTAAAAGCTTTTGGGTAACGTTTTTGAAATTCAATACCTATATATCTATGGGTCTTTTAACTTTTAAACTTAGTCGTACGTGCGCCAACCTATATACAATCTCAGGCCATCCAGCGTTTTCTCACACAAACAAAGCCTAACACCCTAAATAACAATACAATTACCACATTTATATTTATTCTTAATTTTATCACACGTTAACTTAAGGTTTTTAAATTTTACACGACTAATAAATAAAATTTTCATGAATAAGCTAATTTACATCACACTCTTAAGCTTGGTTTTTAGTTGTAAAAACAATGCACAACCCACCCCAAAGCAAACAGAACTTTTACATGCCGAACCAGTACAGGTACCTCTAAAAAAAGGAATGGCCAAAGCCTATTTTGCTAGTGGGTGTTTTTGGTGCGTAGAAGCTATTTACGAAAGTGTAAAAGGTGTTAAAGATGCCATAAGCGGTTACTCAGGAGGGCACACCAAGAACCCGACTTACGCGTCTAGCAACACTGGCAAAACCGGTCATGCCGAGACCGTTGAAGTTATTTACGACCCCAACGTCGTTAGCTTCGAAACACTAGTAGATGTTTATTTTGGTTCTCAAGACCCTAGCCAAATAAACGGCCAAGGACCAGACAAAGGCTCGCAATATCGCTCTATTATATTTTATCAGAATGAGGCGCAAAAACAAGTGATCCTAAAAAAGAAAGAGCGTTTAGAACATCAGTTAAACTCTAAAGTTGCTACAGAGGTTTACCCTTTCCAAAAATTCTGGAAAGCAGAGGCCTATCATCAAAATTATGAGAAAAATAATCCTAGAAATTCTTACATACAAAATGTTTCTATTCCGAGATTAAATCGTTTTAAGGCTAAATTCCCTGAACTATTAAAAAAAGACCATTAAAAGATCAACAAAGAAAATGTGCTGTTTTAAAAGCAAAAAGAACGCATCTTTAAAAACAATCCGTAGATTTCTTTATGAAGATTAAACCAGTCTGTTTTTATTTAAGATTTGTATTTATTGTAAACCAAAAAGTGGACCCCACCCCTTCTTCACTCTCCAGACTGATAACACCGCCCAACATTTCCACATACGCTTTTGCGATAGTCAACCCACACCGGAGCCATGCAGCGCTTTTTGTTTTTAATATCCACTTGATAAAAAGGCTTAAAAACAGCTGTTATAATAACAGAATCTAAACCTGCTTTCCTACCACTGTACAAGGTTATGAGTACATTTAATACAAAAAGCAGAATTGTACCATTTCCTTCAAAACCAAGATATAAGACTAGAGCAAACGACATTAAAAAGAAATTGGCTGAGAATAAAATTTTCTTTGTTTGTAAACCAATACGCTTATTAAAAGCTATAAATGCTACAACAAGCATAGCAAAACTATCTACATACAGCACAAAGAACTTGTTTAGTTTTACAGCAACTAAAGCACTAGGGATATAAGAAACCGAACCTAAAAAAAGCGTTAGAAGTAAAATGGAAATAAAAAGTCTATCCCTGAAATAAGACAGGCCCTCTTTATCCTTTTTTTTAGAAAAGCCTATATAATCTATATACCGTTGCTGGTAAGACATTAGTGTTTTGCTCAACATACTATTGCTATGTCTTTGGTTGCCTTTTAAGTAAGTAATATAGTAAAAAACAAACAAATCTTTAAATAAATTCCTTCAAACTGTATTTAGCGCTTATTAACTTTTTTAATGCAACTCACTCCTTTTTGTTTAAATCGATACAGACAAAAAACTGTGCTACATTAGAATTAGGATTAAATTAAACCAAGCGATTGCGACCGATAAAAGGCTCACTTTTTTATAGGACTTCTATTTTTTATTCTAGAAGGGCATGGCCCTATCCCTCCTGCCCTACCATACAAAAATAAGTTAGCAGTAATAATGTGGAGAGGTTATAAAATTAGTTTGCATAAATACATATAAGGCGGAGCTGCATAACTTCGACAATTAGATGTGTATCCGCACTTTGGTTTCCAAAGTGGAAATAAATTAAAAATAACTAATAAACTGTTGCCCTTTTCTAAAAAGTACAACTACAGTATTGCTTGTTTTTCAAAACCAAATAATTTATAAAAAAAAGGATTTTAGTTTGCAGATAAAGAGTATAATAGTTGCTGTTTTTTTGTTAATACTGCTATTGGAACCAGAAGTGGCACTCTTTTAACGGCCACTCTCGAGGTCTTTAAAAGAGTTTTTGCTTAGCATTAAATCTAACCACATATTAACCATTTATGAAAGCCGAGTGATACGAACACGTTCTCAACACTCTTTTCAGCTCTATAAAACAATTTATCGAAGGATCTGGTGTTAACAATACTTAGTCTTCAGCTTTAATAAATTTCGGATTAATATACAATTTGCCATCTTTCAATTTTTTCCAATAAATTTTCATATCAGCATTTATTTCCGGAGCCATAATGTACAATCCAATTATATTAGGAAAAGACATGGCCAAAATCATCATATCGGCAAAACTCAAAACGGCTCCTAAACTTACTGAAGCCCCTAGCACTACAAAAACCAAGTACATGATTTTATAAATCAGTTCAATTTTTTTGCTTCTTCCAAAGAGATAGGTCCAAGAACGCATGCCATAATACGACCAGGACACCATAGTAGAAAAAGCAAATAGGAACACAGCAACCGCTAATACCGATGGAAACCAAGATACGACACTACCAAAAGCATCTGCAGTAAGCTCTACTCCCCCTATTCCACCGGTAATTTGGTGCATGCCCGTAAATATCAAGACTAAAGCCGTCATGGTACACACCAACATAGTATCGATAAAGGGCTCTACCAGAGAAGTAAAACCATCAGCAATTGGGTTATTGGTTTTGGCCGCACTATGGGCAATGGCAGCCGACCCTACACCCGCCTCACTTGAGAAAGCGGCACGTTGTAATCCTATAATCAACACGCCTATAAACCCTCCTTTTAAAGCTTCCGCAGAAAAAGCACCATCGACAATAGCTAGAAAAGCACCTCCAAGATATTCAATATGATAGCCTATAACAACCAAACATCCCAACACATAAAAAATGGCCATAATGGGAACTACTTTTGCTGTTACTTTTGCAATACTTTTAATACCACCAATAATTACGGCACCTACTAGTAGAGCAAAACCTACTCCAAACCAAAACCCTTGGCCTTGTAAAAACGGAATTTGCTCTGATACTATTTTAAAAGCCTGATTGGATTGCAACATATTACCACCACCAAATGAGGCACCAACCCCAAGAACAGCAAACAAAATGGCCAAAAACTTCCCTAATCGTTTAAGGTTTCGCTTTTCAAGGCCATAACGCAAATAATTCATAGGACCTCCAAATATGCGGCCTTCCTCATTAATAAAACGGTATTTTACACCCAAGGTACATTCTGCAAATTTTAATGACATTCCGAAAAACCCTGCTAGAAACATCCAGAAGGTCGCGCCTGCACCACCCAGTGAAATCGCCACGGCAACTCCAGCAATATTTCCCAGTCCCACTGTTGCAGATACCGCAGTGGCCATGGCTTGAAAGTGTGTTATCGTGCCGGGGGCATTGGGATCGTCATATTTTCCTCTTGCCAAGTCTAGAGAATGCCTAAAACCACGAATGTTCACAAATTTTAAACGCAACGTAAAGAAAATACTTCCCAAAATAAGCCAGATAACAATAAAGGGAATGGTGTTGGTTTTTATATCGCCATTGGGATGTAAAAGCGGTTGAGAAAAGGGAAGTTCAATTATAGCTAAGAGCGGTGCCTTAAAAGACCCTGTTTCGGGCAATCTAGAAATCACAGCACCTTCTTTTGTCACATGTTCTAAAGTTCCATCAGCAGGTGCGTAAACCGGAAACTCTAAATGTCGATCATTTTCCAGCAATGCAATTAAAGCTCCTTCTTTTACTTGGCTTCCTTCTGCTGCCAACCATTTTTTCACCAAGAATTTTACATCTTTATTGCCGTCTTGTTTTGGAAGTGGAATATCTTTATGAGAGGTGTAAACTACGGGATCATATATGCCGAGTGTAGCAAAAGCATCCCAAAAAAGAATGGCACCCAAAACATCGACCGCCGGTTGCACTTTACTATTAAAAATTTCGGTTATGGATTTTGCAGGAATAGTAAACGTCTTTAAAACAGTATGTCCCTTAGCATCGCTTATTGTAACGGTATGCTTCATCCCTTCGATCAAACCCACCGATTCGGACGCAAATAAAGGCGTGCTCACGTTGCTCCATTTATATTGATAAGGCGGAAGGCCTCCCTGTACCACTACTCTTGCAATACCGTTATTGATTTCGGAAGAAGGATTGATCAGTTCTAAATCTACCGACATGTTGTCAGCAGATGGATTTTGAGCGAAAAAATTAGTGAAAGAAATGAGTAAGAACGCCAAAAGCGTGAAATGCCTAGAATTTATCATCTAAAAAAATAAAAATTTACGATTTATGTATTGAAAATCACAATTTACTAATAAGTAGATGGGCTCCCAAGATAATCAAGAACTTTTTTTTAAAAACCTAGCTAAAAAATTAAGTTTTACACATCACATTTTATCAAAAATGCCCCTTTATTAGTGTTACATATAAAGAGATTATAATAGTAAGCCATTTTACTAACTAAGCTTTTTTTTTAAAACCATGGAGGTTTATTACTTACAAGTGGTCTAAAAAAATTTATAATTTTAAATGGTTACGCAATGAAACAAGAGCGAATAATGCGATTTTATAATGATTATTGAGTTAAATAGGCTGTCTAAATTACGGAAAACAGTTACCTATTATGTTTTTTAAGCTTTATTTAACACTTATTTTCGGCAAGTTTATAAAAAAAGTATGCGATCATTATAGTATAACAGGTTAGTATGTTATACGGAGTTGTTGCTTTTTTAATTAAACCTCAACTGATAACATCTTTTATTTTACATTTCTTATGAAAAAAATATTACTATTATTTATTTTATTAGCGGGTAGTCCTGTTTTTTCACAAGTAGGCATTGGAACGGATATGCCGAGTTCTTCTGCGCAGTTAGAGATAAAGTCTTCTAATAAAGGAGTTCTGATCCCTCAAATATCTTTAACAAGTGCAACAGATCAAAATACAATTACAGCAGGAAATCTTGAAAGCTTGTTAGTTTATAACACTACCACAAATACAACGCTTTCGCCTGGATATTATTATTGGCAACAAGACCGTTGGAATAAATTGACAACAGAAACTGATTTGCCAGACCATATCGTTTTTTGGGATATTGTAAAAAATGAATTTACATATTCTGACCCCAATGGCGATTTAAAACCTATTAACATTTCCAATTTAGAGACCCTAACTTTTATAGGTCTTAATTCTGATGGATATTCTTTAGAATATACAGGAGAAAATGGGAATTTGTCTAGCATTGATTTAAGAGAAGTTGTAAAAAATGTTGAAACTTTAACAACTCTTAAGTTAAATGAAGACCGTTCTAGTATAAATTATGTAGATGAAAATGGAGACTTAACTCAATTAAGCTTGAGTAATCTTGTTAAGAATCTAGAAACACTTTCAACATTAGTTGATAACGGTGATGGAACAATTACTTACACTGATGAAAATAATGATAATGTTATCATTAATTTGAGTACTGGTCCACAAGGTGTATCTGGTGTTGACGGAAAAGATGGTGATACACCCGAGATTGGAACCAATGGCCACTGGTTTATTAGTGGTGTAGACACACAACAAGTCGCACAAGGGCCGAAAGGTGATGTGGGCGAACGTGGCATTCAAGGGGAAACTGGACTAAAAGGAGACCAAGGCGAACGTGGCATTCAAGGCGAACAGGGTGTTATGGGTGCTACAGGGGCTGCAGGCCAAAATGGGATTGATGGAAAGGACGGGAAAGATGGCGATACGCCTGAGATTGGAACCAATGGCCACTGGTTTATTAGTGGTATAGACACACAACAGGTCGCACAAGGACCGAAAGGCGATAAAGGTGATGTAGGCGAACGTGGTATTCAAGGGGAAACTGGATTAAAAGGAGACCAAGGTGAACAAGGGCCAGCAGGAGTTGTAAGCCCTAAAGATTTATCAGCTAGCGACACTTCTATAACTGTAGCGAACGGTATCGGGGCCACTTTGTTAGACGCTAACGTAAAAGTTACAGACGGTGGTATAACTACAGAAAAACTGGCAAATGGAGCGGGTACTGCCTTAAAAATAAATGCAGATGTTGCAGGAGTTGGACTCATTAAAAATACAGCTACTCATGCTTTAGATGTTCAAACTCATAACGGCCTGAGTATCGATGCAACAGCAGATGCTATTCAGTTGGGTGGTAGTTTAGTTAAACCAACCGTTATTAATACTAATGCGACCAATACTTTAGCGATTACTGGACTCGAATCAGGTACTTATAAAAACAACCTCCTAGTAGTGGATCCTGTGTCTGGAGTTGTAAAACAATTAAAGGCAGCATTGCCTACTTTTTTCTACATGCCCTCAGTGGTTATTTACACAGCGGCAGACCAAGTGCCACTAGGCGACGTTTTCGGAACTGTAAATCTTTATGCAAAATACAAAGCTCAGTTTGAAACACCCATGGTTTCAAATCCTGGAGCAACAACAAGCATCCCGGTATTACAACAAAATGAATTGGATTATTTCATTACGTGGTATGATACCTCTGTTTTTGAAAATGTTTCCATTAGCAATACAGGAATTTTAACTTATTCGGTAAAAACTACTGCTGAAGTTTCATTGGGCTCTTTTATGAATATCATTTTTACTGTAAAACCAGATTAATAATGTGTTTTAAAATTAATTATAAACTATTACAAATCGCATTTATACTATTAATTAGCATAATTAACGTGAACGCACAATGTTATCCAGACAAAATCGTAACTGCAGCGTTCGCCACAGATGGTTTGAGTCCCTATAAAGACAATGTGCTCTGGTTAACATGGGGGTCTCCAGATCAACAGACTTATCCTTATGGGCGTCATGATCGTCCATTAAGTGTAGGCGCCACTTCTTATGCTTCGATAGACTTAGGAGATGATAGGTTTCTGTGTATAAAAGCAGAAATAGAGAGTATAGACGGGGCTGTAAGCTCATATGCACCAGGAAACTGGCAAGGCGATTATTTAGATGATTTATATCATATTGGCGGAACAGGAAGCAGTAATCAACTTGTTTCTGGTATTAAAAACAGAACAAGCTCTAGCTCGCCAAAAATAACTATAAAATGTTTAGCCACCTTGGATGGCAGCCCCATCAGGTTGTCTGGATTAGTGGTTGCCGATGCAGAATCTTTAAATAGATCTGGGGAGTACATAAGCACTACGGCCGATGGTAACTGGACTTTAGTTGAGGTAAAGAAGAATATAGGTCAGCAATCTTATGACGTTCGAAAAGAAATTGTTTTTGAAAACGGAAGTCCTACTTCAAAAAGAACTATAAAATTTTTGAGAGGTAATGACAACAATACGATGGCAGTTTCATTTTTAAAGTTTAATGAATCGGCATATCATGTTATTGGGCCTAATCCAGATTTTTCTGTACAGGTAAAGGTCGATTTTCATGGGGGTGGAATAACCGCCATTGCTTTAGGGCTATTGCCTCCCGATGTGGACGGGGGCGATGCGCCAATTTCTTATGGAAAACCGCTACATCTTATCCAAAGATTGAATTTTACTAATGATGGAATTGTTCCTGTTAATGAGGGGGCTAATAGTGTGACAAATATAAACACAAGCTCCTATAAGGCTGGAGCTTTAGTGGATAATGGTAACATAAGCCATTTGGGGAGTACCGCCCCAGATACTGAAACCATTTCTATTCACAGTAAAGACGCATTGGGAGATGATCATAATGGTTCAGCAGGGCCAAAGGAAGAAGATGCTTGGCCTAAAGAATATAAGAGGTTTTCTTTTAAGGTAAACTACTTGCCCGGCAATATAATAGCAGCTAATATCCCTTATAAAAGTTACACAGATGGATATGTAGTAGGATGGATAGACTTTAATGGGAACGGGGTTTTCGATTCGAGTGAAAAACAAGAAATGTTTGCCCCCTCTACAGGCGGCACTATGGAAAGCGTGCTTTTAAAGTGGGAAATTCCTGGAACGCGAAAACCATATAGTACGTTTGTGAGATTGCGTCTTTCGGAATTACCAAATGTGTCTCCCGACGAAATGGTGAATACAGGAGAAGTAGAAGATCATAAAATTTTTATTTTGGGGCCGGTGGTTACAAATCCAATGATTCATTCTAAAGGCAAAGCTCATAATTAGCAAGACCATGGAAATGGATACCATTTGGTAGTTGCTTAAAACTAGTAGGTTTTTTATTAAATAGTTTAAAAATACCACGACATAAAATACTTAAGTCAAATGCATAAAAGATTTTTATTTATAAGTATTCTGTTGTTCTTCATGTACCAGTATACCATATCTCAAACGAGCAATGTGGGGGTGTTGTACATATCAGAAAACACTAAGTTTTCGTTAGTAGAAGACTTTACCAACCTAAATACTGGAGCTTTTTATAATGATGGAGAAACCTTTATATACCGTCATTTTAATAATGATGGCGAATTAGATTTCTATAAAGACACTGGTGTTACCAAGTTTGTTGGCTCAACAGAACAAGCTATTACGGGTACACAAGTGAGCTATTTTTATGATGTGCTTTTAGATAATAAAAGTAATGTAGCACCTTTTAAATTGTCTGGCAACATGGATATTAGTGGCACAACCAACTTTTATCAGGGTATTATAGAAAATGATAATTTTGGTGGACAAATAACCTTTAATCAAAACGGAACCCATGTAAACGCATCAGATGATAGCCATGTGGATGGGGCTGTAAATAAATTAGGGGAAAATGAATTTGTTTTTCCTGTTGGTGATGGTGGTTTTTATCGTTTTACTGGCGTTTCTAGTCTAAAACATTCAAAAACTTTTTTTAAAACTAAGTTTTTCTTTCAAAATTCTAACGTGTTTTATCCGCATGAATTTAAAGCAGGGATAATAGAAGAGATTGACGACCAAGAATACTGGACTATAGAAAAAAAAGACACCCATTCCCCAAATGGATTAATCACACTTTCATGGAGAGATGTTACCACACCTTCTTCTATGATAGAGGCGGCTAAAAAACAAGCATTAACCATTGTACGTTGGGATGCCATTACGAAAATGTGGGTAGATGAAGGTGCTGTTATCGATCTTGAAGCGCAAACCCTTACTACAGCGGTTAAAGATTATGGAGTTTTTACTTTTGGACGTATAAAAACGGACGTTGTTTTGCCTTGTGGCCTTGTGGTCTACAATTCTATTACACCTAATAATGATGGAAAAAATGATTATTTCCTAATTGACCAATCGAGCGCACAATGTGCCAAGAACTTAAAAGTACAAGTGTTTAACCGTTGGGGCGTGCAAGTTTTTGAAACAAATGAGTATGGTGTAAATGGAAATGTTTTTGAAGGGTATTCTACAGGACGATTAACCATGAGTCATTCTGAACAATTGCCCTTCGGTACTTACTATTATATTATCGAATATCAATATGGTGATGAAACGATTAGTAACACTCATAAACAAGCTGGATTTTTATACCTAAGCGCCCAATAAAATGAACAATCTATTAAAACGTTTTAAAAACATACAACTATGCATACTTGTGTTATGTTTAAGCATGCTTTCCTTTTTTACTGCTGTACACGCGCAGCAAGATAGCCAGTTTGCCCAGTACATGTACAATACCATAAGTGTAAATCCTGCGTATGCAGGGTCGAGAGGTTCTCTAAACATTCTGGGGGCTTATAGAAACCAATGGGTAGGTATGGATGGTGCGCCAAAAACACTTAATTTCTCAGTACACTCCCCTATTGGGCTTCAGGGCGTTGGCTTAGGACTTGGGTTTACTAGTGATGAAATAGGCCCTTCTTCAGAAAGTATAATTACGGCAGATTTCTCTTATGCACTTTACCTTGAAGAAACATTGAAGTTATCATTTGGTTTAAAAGGAGGGTTGTCTATATGGGATTTAGATCCAAATAAATTGAATATTTATGACCCCAATGATTATAGCTTAAGACAAGAAAACTACAAGTCCCCTATAATTGGTTTGGGATTATATTTATATACAGAAAAATGGTATATGGGTGTGTCTTCTCCTAATATTTTAAAAACAGATTATCAAGATGATGTCCAGGTATCGACCGCTACCGAAAAAACACATGTATACTTTATAGGAGGTTACGTGTTTACACTCAATCCATATTTAAAACTAAAGCCTGCTGTGCTTGCAAAAGGAGTGATTGGGGCGCCTTTGGCCCTTGATGTTTCTGCGAACGCTTTATTACATGATAAGGTAACGTTTGGTTTGGCTTATCGTTTGGATGCTGCCATAAGTGCATTGGCAGGATTTCAAATCTCAGACCAGCTTATGATAGGCTACGCTTATGATTACGATACCAGTGGAATACGAAATTATAATGACGGTTCTCACGAGATATTTTTACGCTTTGAGCTTGGGACTAGACTTAGAGCAAAGGTAAATCCTAGATTCTTTTAATTCTATAATAAAAAAGGTGTTATGAAAAAAAGTGCTATCATATATGGGCCATTATTGCTTGTTCTTATTTTTTCAAATATGGCATTGGTGCATGGACAAAACAGAGTATTAGAGGAAGCTACCGAAAAATACAAACTTTTGGATTTTATAAATGCTCAAAAAATATACTTAAAGGTGGCTGAAAAGGGCTACCAATCGGAAGAGTTATTCTCTAAATTAGGCAACAGCTATTATTTTAATGCGCAATATGACCAGGCTGTAAAATGGTATGAAAAACTGTTTAAACTAAATGAATATCCTGAAAACGAAATGGTTTTATTGCGTTATTCCCAAGCTTTAAAAGCAACTGGCAACCTTAATCAAGCTAAAACGTATTACAATAGATTTGTAGAAAAAACCGGCCTGGAATCTAATATAAGATATGCAAAAAACTATGAAGCACTTATTTTACAGAATTCAGGAAGGTATCAAATGGATACGCTTAAAAATGTTTACGATGAAAGTAAGATTTCTTTTGGACACTTCAAGTTAAAAAACACGTTGTATTATGCTTCTACAAACCACTCTAAAGGTTTTTTAAATAAGAAAAGTTCTTGGGACGGCCTTAGTTTTTTATCCCTTTATACTATTGCGCTAGACTCGCTTAACCATGCTATTGGTTCTGCTAAAAAACTAAAAGGAGTAAATAGTAAATTTCATGAGTCTTCTCCCGTATTTACTGCAGATAATAATACCATGTATTTTACTAGAAGCAACACCACCTATAAAAATAAAAAAAATAATCAAAATTTAAAGATTTATAAATTAGAAAAAAAAGAGAATACGTGGCAAAAAGCAGAAGAACTCTCTATAAATAGCGATTATTTTTCTACAGCACATCCAGCTTTAAGTCCAGATGGCACCAAACTTTATTTTTCATCGGATCGTCCCGGAGGTTTTGGAGCATCTGATATTTACGTATCTGAGATACTAGCAGATGGTAGTTTAGGTGAACCTATTAATTTAGGAAGTGAAATTAATACGAGTGCTAAAGAAACGTTTCCTTTTGTATCGACCAATAACGAATTGTATTTTTCTTCAGATGGCCATTTCGGTCTTGGGGGTTTGGATGTCTATTATGTAAAAATTAAGGATGCTGGTTTTGGAAACTTATTGAATGTTGGGGCACCTATTAATTCTTATGCAGATGATTTCGCTTTTGGAATCGACTCAGATACAGGTCGGGGGTTTATGAGCTCTAATCGCTCAAGCCAAGCAGGTGCGTTTATTTACGATAATATTTATTCATTTGTTGAAACCCAACCTATTATCGATGTGTTTTATGCCCAAATACAGGGTGTTGTTACAGATAAAAAGACAGGGTTACCCATTGAAGGTGCAAATGTGATTCTTATGGACTCTGAGAAAATAGTTTATAAAGAGGTGCAAACAAATAATAAAGGGCATTATACGGTGGAAACCGATAGGTTTGAAACGTATTTTATGCAAGCGAAAATAAAAAACTATGATGTTGAGGAGTTTATAGCGCAGCCAAATTTAGATCATCAAAACATCAACTTTCCATTACAACGAAACGAAATGGCTTTGACTCCAGGAACAGACTTGGCAAAGGTGCTGAATATACCCATGATTTATTTTGATTTTGATAAATTTAATATTAGAACAGACGCCCAAGTAGAACTAGAAAAGATATTAACGGTTCTTAATACATATCCTAGCTTGAAATTGGAAATCCGTGCCCATACCGATAGCCGCGGGCATGACGCTTATAACAAAGTTCTATCGCAACAACGTGCAAACGCGACTGTAGCGTATATGGTAGACCACGGAATAGCAAAAATAAGATTGGAAGCTGTGGGGATGGGAGAAACAAAACCAGTTAACGATTGCATTAATAACATACCCTGCTTAGAACTGCAACATCAAGAAAACAGACGCTCAGAGTTTATAATAATAGATTAAAATAGAGCGTTAAGTCTTCTTGTCTTTTAGAAGATGTAATGTCGTGCTTTACACTTCTATGAAATACGAACGAAAACAACCGTTTTAAAATATGCAGCATTAAGTTGATACAGTAGATAATAAAAACAAAGAGGCTTTCGGTAACACATTGCAGTAAATTGCTACGCATTTTTAATAGGGTTTCAAAAAACCTGATAATATTAATCTAGCTTAATCCGTGCTTCTTTATTAGCCAATTCCCAAGCGGTATGGAAAATCAGTTGTGTACGGGTTTCTAAGAATTTATAATTTATTTTATCTGGCGTATCAGACGGTCTGTGGTAATCTGCATGTACACCATTAAAGTAAAAAATAACGGGAATATTATGTTTTGCAAAATTATAATGATCCGATCGATAATAAAATCGATTAGGGTCGTTATCATCATTATAAGTGTAATCTAAATCCAACTGGGTGTATTTTGCGTTAACCGCTTCAGATATTTCGTGCAACTCGTTACTTAATTTATCAGAACCAATTAGATAGAGGTAATTGTCTTCGCCTTCATGCTTCGGATCCACACGTCCGATCATGTCTATATTCAAATTAGCAACGGTATTTTCTAATGAAAAAATAGGGTCGACATCGGTATAATATCTTGAGCCAAAAAGGCCTATCTCTTCACCCGTAACATGTAAAAAAAGAATGGAGCGTTTAGGGCCATTGCCGTCTTTTTCTGCAATTTTAAAGGCTTCGGCTATTTCTAAAAGTGCTACAGTTCCAGAGCCATCATCATCAGCCCCATTATTAATGGCACCATTTCCAGAAACGCCTATATGGTCTAAATGTGCAGAAATAACAATAACCTCTTCTGGTTTTTCATTTCCTTTTATATAAGCCAATACATTTTCGGATGCTCCTTTGGATTTTCCTTTAAAAAAAGATTTTGGTATTTCCTGAAAATAATGACCATCGGCCATGGGAGAGGGCACACCTATGGATACGTAATGATTTTTTATAAACTCAATGGCTTTCTTTTGCCCAGGCTCTCCCGTTTCTCTACCTTCAAATTCATCGGATGCATAGATATAAAGGGCTTCTTTTAATTCTGTTTCGGTTATGGTTTTGGCATAATTGGAAATGTTGACATCGGGTTTCGGATTGGTATCTTTGCAAGAACTGCAGGTATAAATAAGTGTAAGTATGCTTAATAAAAATGTCATCTCTTTCATGGGTTATAGTTAAAAAATAGTCATTAATACGCGTATGGCTTTTTTAGGCTACTATTTTACAAGTTTATAGCAAATATAGCCTTTGTAGCTTATACTAACAATTTGTAATATTGCTTTTGTAAAGGCTTTATTTCAAAAAGGAATCATGGCTTTTTGAAAAGCTGAAATGGTAGTTTTAAAAGTGAAACCTTTGGCGCCATACCTTATTAACAGCGGTTGTTATTCTCCGGGGATATCTTCAAAATCAAGATCTAAATTCTCCAATTCATCTATAGCTTCTTCTTTAGAGGCCTCTTCTTTACGGATAAGTTCTTTTGTATTCCCTATTTCCGAGTTATTAAAAGCGGCTTTATACAGGGTAATAACCAAAGCCATCATCGTTAGAAAAAGAGTAAATGGAATGGTTTTGTTTATTTGTCCAGATCTTTTAGATAAGAAATAGGCCAAACCTCCAAAAACAAGAGCCACAACAGCAGGAATTACCGCTAGGTTGGAAGCAGGTAGAACGGATAAAATAATAGCTAAAAAGGATGCTATAGCGGCTAAAACTGTAAACAACTGTTTCATAAATCTTATTATTTCTTAATGTTTAAGTCCTGTTGCAGATTTGATTTTCAATTCTCCATTTCCCACAGGAATATTAAATTTTCCGTATACAATTATTTTATTTTCATCGGCAGTAAGCCATAACAGGTTGCTATTGGAACCGCCTTTAAGAACATCGTTTTGAGAGCCTACGGCTAATTTATAACACAATTTACTACCAAGAGCGGTGGAAATGGTTTCTTTACCTAAATAAGTAATTTTCGCATGGTTTTCTTTGTTATCGAAAAGTATGACAAACGATTTGCGTGTGCCTACAGGCATGTTTTTATAATCAAACAATCTGATATTGTATAATGCAGTAACAATGTCTTTGGTACCTGGCTTTATGATAAGATTTTTGGTTAGTTCTTGCTTGTTTTTTTTTCGTTGTATGGATTTTACCGTATTTGTTTTAGGGTTAAACGTATATTGCATAAATTTGGAATATTTGCCTTCGTTAACATCACGTTTATATAAATAGGGTGTTAGTGCATTAAAGGCAACATAGCTTTCATATAAATCCCTTATTTTAAATAAGTTATCCCATTTTGTATACGTTGCGGCAGTACACTTAAGGCGTAACAATGTGGCTTTTGAGGTCTTAACAGTACTGGTTTCCATGGTTATTTCTGCAATATTTGTAAGAATTCCAGACATATTATAGGACGCCGTATACGTAAGCTTTTCTCCAGAAACAATAGCATTGTTTTGTGAGCTAGCAGATGTGACAATCCATAGAATCGAAAAAAATAAAATCCATTTCATAGGGGTTTTGGGGTTAAATAATTACACGGGATAGTTTAACATTTATTGTGCCGAAAAGTACAATGCATTGTAGAATTATACTAATTTATTTTTGATACTAAATGAAAAAAAAAGGCTAATGACATTTGTCATAGTTTCGCTCATGGCATCGTAATAGATTTACTTTAAATTACTATTGTGATGAAAACCATATTATTACCCACAGACTTCTCTAAAAACTCAATGAACGCGATTAATTACGCCATGTGTTTATTTAAAAATGTAACCTGTAAATTTTACATTCTTAATGTACATAAAGCATCTTCCTTTATTACGGATGATATGGTGGTAGCATCAGCATCCGTTACTATATATCAAACTATTATAGATGCTGCGAAGATTTCCATTGAAAACCTTATAGCTGACATTGAAAAAAAATATGAAAACAAAAAGCATACGTTTCAGGGCATAGTAGATTATGATGATTTTACAGACTCTATAAATCAAAACGCATCCATTAACCATATCGATTTAATTGTTATGGGCACAAAAGGTGCGTCCGGATTAGAAAAAGTTCTTTTTGGAAGCAATACAGTAAAGGTTATGCAACGGTGCTATGCACCGGTTCTGGCCATACCAGATGGTTATAAGTTTAAAGCATGGGATGTGGTAGCGTTTACCTCAAGTTTTAAAGCCTTATATGATCCATCAGATTTAAGACCATTAATTACACTTGCCAAAAGCACACAATCCAAATTATGTGTTTTGCATATTGCCGACAATACTACTTTGCCTATTGAAATTGATAAAAACATCGATTTTTTTAATAAGCACTTTAAAGATGTTGAATATCAATACATAGAAGATAGTGAAGGCGATATTTGTAATAGGATTGAAAACCATATTAACACCAATAATATTAATTTAATAGCAATGATGAATAAAAAGCACTCTTTTTTTGAGCGTTTGTTTTCCACCAGAACTATAGAAAACATTGCTTTTCATATAACGATTCCTTTTTTAGTTATGCATGAAAGTGGTGTGGGTGAAACCCCTAAACACTAAAGTCCCGATTAGCAATATGTAGATTCAAATAAAAAATTGGGTTTCTTATTTATGAAAGCTACAAGGCGATCTTCTAAACTAATTAAAAAGGCTTAAAAAAAAATCCTAAATAAAGCGGTTTCCTTAAAAAGAAAAACTGAATTTATGATTAAGAACGTGTAACCAATCTCAAAAAAACCAAAAGTGCCGAGATTGAAAAAGCGCCACCAATAACATATATTTTTTTAAAGAGATAAACGATAATATTCCCATTGAAAAGATATTTACACCAATTTAACTATTAAAAGTCACAATAAAAGCATTTACATAATGGTGATTTCCAGTAATTGATTTTATTGTTTGCTTGCTCATATCTTTTACGATTTGATGTAGCCATTGTTTAAGGTCCTGCATTGATTTAAACCTTTTGTTTTTAAATCTACTTTTAATATATTGCCATACTTGTTCGCACGGATTGAGCTCTGGAGTGTAAGGTGGGATTCTCAACAA